>JBKSMY010000024.1:0-22957 GCA_046882065.1 Alphaproteobacteria bacterium
GAAATCATGCGTACAGCACATTTTTGAAACCAATCCTATAACAACAAAAAAATCTTTTTGATAATTTGATTTTACACCAACAAAACAAAGGAGGAACACATGTACATACTAATACAACACCTAATTGCGTTCAAATACGCATGTAAAATTAACCATTGGTCCACAGACAGTTATTCCAAACACCTGTTATTTGACCGTCTAACCGAAGACATCGACGACTGGGCCGATTCGATTGCTGAAAACTATTTTATGGCCCAGGACAATAAAAAAGTATTCAAACCGGACATACTGGATCCAAAACTAATCAATCAAGATCTAGTAAAAATGTGCATAACTATAATATCGCACCTAGAAGAACTGCAAACAGATGGCGAAACAAACGAAGGCATGAACTCTCTACTAAGCGCCATCGAAGAAGGATTTCTAAACAAACTTGCCCTGGCAAAACTTGCTTAACAAAACACCCCGCTACTGCGGGGCTTTTTTTAGACATCAAAACATAAAATAAAAATCCCCCAAACGGGGGATTTTCTGGATTGGATTTAGAACATAAATCTAATACCGACATCACCGCCAAAGTTATGCAACCCTGACTGGATATCAACATATGTATAGCGCGCAGCCACATCAACTGCGAAACGTTCCATATCGAACGTTACGCCCAATGTTCCCATACCTGAAAAACGGGTTTTGCTCTCGCTGTGGCGTGGCACCAGGTCACCGTCACGCTTTACATCTGTAAACGCCATACCTACACCCAAGCCTACGAATGGACGAACTATTTGGTATGAACCAAATTCCCAATAATTATTCCACAACAGTGTCTGCATTTTTGTTTCTACATCAATACCACCAATGCCTGCGCCAAAATTCTCGCTGTCAGACATTTTGCCAAAATACGACCATTCGATTTCCGAACGTACGGTATCACAAACCTCTAAACCTAATGCGGCACGACCCTGGAAAATATAATCTGTCATAGATTCCTTGTTGCCGTCATATTTATAGTTCAGGTTTGTATAACTCATACCACCTCTCAAACCAATATAAGGGTCCATCCCCCACATGGTCCAACTGCTACCCTGGTCTGGATGATTCATTGCGAACGCAGGACACGCAATCAGCACCGCCAGTGTTGAAATTGCCAACTTTTTCATTTTCTCTCCTTTTTGTGTTTTTGTTTTATGTCAAAGTTTCATGTCAACACCCATATTCTATCAATGCATAATCAAGATTTATACAGGTATGAATCCCTGGGAAAACAATCAAAAGAAAATAAAAAAACGGTCACCTTAATGACCGTTTATTTCTGGTGGACGCGCAGGGACTCGAACCCTGGACCCACTGATTAAGAGTCAGTTGCTCTACCAACTGAGCTACGCATCCAGAACTGCGACGGGGCATATTATAGACATAAAATCCACAAAATGCAAGCATTTGTTTATTATTCTAAACATTGCATCATCACGCATTTTTTACGCAATTCCACGTCTTTTATTTCATCAACCGTTTGTACCCCTGCCAGCCACATAACACGTTGCAAATCCTTTCTTAAATATTCAAACACCGATTCGACACCGCGCCATCCCCCCAACGCCAATCCATATATCACCGGTCGTCCAATGGCGACAACGTCCGCGCCACTTGCAATTGCTTTGAATATATGCTGTCCACGTCTAACACCACTATCAAATATAATCGGCACACGTTTATTTACACGCGCAGCAATTTCCGGTAAAACTTCAAATGCAGCCGGCGCACCATCCAATTGCCGCCCACCATGATTAGACACCCAAATTGCATCTGCCCCTGCTGCAATTGCAATCTCGGCATCATCAGGATGCTGAATCCCCTTTACTATCACCGGCAATTTAGTCATAGATTTAACCCGCATAATATCATACGGCACCAGGTCATTCTTAGCCTCAGCAAATATTGTATTTATTCCCTTTCCACCTGAACGTGGAACATTCGGCAAATCCAATGGAAACTTGAACTTATTTCGCGCATCCCGCACACGATTTCCCCCAACCGGCGCATCAACCGTCAATATTATCGCCCTGTATCCCAAACTTTCTGCCGACTTAACCAGCGCCCGGTTCGTTGCATCATCCTTACTCAGATACAATTGAAACCATTGTGGCGCCCCATTACCTGCACCTGCAATTTCCGCCAACGTTGAACTAGCATATGTACTAACCGACATAATTGTACCGGCTGCCGCCACACCTCGTGCGCTACCTGCTTCGGCCGTCACATGTGCCAAACCATGTGCCGCAGCGGGTGCTGCGATCACCGGCATTGAAATATCAATCCCCAATATACGCGTTCGCGTATCAGGATTATCAACCCCAGTCAACACACGCGGAAAAATATCAACCGCTTCAAAAGCCGATTCGTTTCGCCGCATTGTATTTTCCGTTTCTGCACCACCACGAATATAGTCAAACCCCGCAGCAGGTATAATTTTTTCGACCTGCGCTTCTAAATCATCAATATCATAAATTACAATTTTTTCATTCCGCATTGATGCCTGGTAACCATTACCGTCGGTCCCAGTTTGCCGTTTTGTCCGTCCTACCAACCATACAACTAACAACACAGCCAAGATTACAGACAAAATAAAAATCAGTTTTTTCATTGCTTCCCCCCTTTCCCAAAACAGAATATCAGAAGCAATAAAAAAAACTGATTTGACAGTATTCATAAAAAAATGCCACACATGTGGCATTTTTTACTGTTTCAAATAACTTGTCGGATTATATGCCTTGGTTCCCTTTCGGATTTCAAAGTGTAACTGTGGCGAATCCACCTTACCCGTCTTGCCAACTGTTCCGATTTTTTGCCCCACACTAACACGCGCACCGCGACGAACAACCATAGAATCCATATGGGCATAAACAGTCATCCAACCACCATCATGCTGAATAATAATCAGATTTCCCATTCCCTTAACTTCGTTTCCAGCATATGCCACAACCCCGTTCTCGGCGGCTTTGACCACCGCACCGCGTGTTGCGCCAATATTTATACCATCATTAAACAGACCGTTTGTTTTCGCACCATAATTTGACAATATCTGCCCACGCACCGGCCATGAAAACTTAGACGAAGAACGCGCATTTATTTTAGGCAACTTCTTAGACGGATCAGACGAAATCTTTTTTTCAGGCTGTTTTGTTGCAACTTTAACCTCTGACTTTTTTTCGTTCGATTTTTGTTGTACCGGCTTGCTCTCTACGCTTGGTTTCTGGGCTTTTTCAACAACTTTCACCGTTGTTTTACTGGTTGGCTCGACCGATACACGCGCTAAATTTGGCACACGAATCTTTTGTCCCACTTTCAAATTAAATGGTGGCGTTAATTTATTCATCACCGCCAAATCATTAACCGGCACAGAATACTTTCGTGACAAAGAATACAACGTATCTCCACTTGCCACCGCAACCTCGGTCAAATCCACCCTTGTTGTTTCCTGTGCACCAACATTTGGTTTACGAATCGTTAGCACATCATCTGTTTTAAATTCCGCGCGTTGCGCCCCCGTATCACCGTACATTGGCACCAAGATATAATCATCTACGGTTGCTATTGCTACTTCTTGTGTTTTTTCTTCTACGATTTCCGCCCCCATATCAACATTAGTTATTTGTGGTGGCACAATATAATCATCAACCGACGCATACATCACATAGTCATTCGAAGCATCCGTTCCATACAATTCAGGTGCAGCATACACACCATAATCTGTTGCCGCCGAATTATAGATTTCAGGATACTTATCCGGATCCGCTAACAAAGCGGGATAACGCGCAGAAATAAATTCGCCCACAGAATCAGGCAAAGACAAAACCTTGGGTTGCAAATCACACGCAGTCTGCGTCAACAACACCCCAACGAAAATCAACATGATTTTTTTCATGATACAATTATATCATAAATCAGTCACGACGCATAAACAAAATACTGATTTCAAACAGCGCCCACATCGGCAAGGCTAATAAAATCTGGCTGACAATATCAGGTGGCGTTAAAATTGCCGCTGCAATTACAATAAACACAATCGCATACCGACGCATTTTTAACACACGCGCACGCGGCAATACACCAATACGATTCAGCAAAACCAACACCAGTGGCAATTGAAACGCAACCCCAAAAACCTTTAACAACCCAATTGCGAACGTCAAATAATCACGCGCTGCAGGCAGCAAAACCGCCGGCACCGGGGCAGACCGATTTAACTCCACAAAGAATTTGAACACAATCGGGAACAAGAAATAAAATGCAAATGCCGCCCCTAATAAAAACAAAATCGGCGACATAATCAATATTGGCAAAATAAAACCACGTTCATTTTTCTTTAATCCAGGCGCAACAAATGCCCACACATGCCACAATACCACCGGCGCAATCACCACCAACGCAAACAAAGTCGCCAAAGAAAACTGTATCATCAATCCATCGGTCAACCCTGTATAAATCAACGCACCCTCGCCCCAAACAGACAACAACGGCGCAGTCAAAAATTCTTGTAATACTGGCGCCACATACCATCCACAAACAAATGCGCACGCAAAAATCAATGCCGTCCACAAAATACGACGACGCAATTCAGAAAAATGCTGCATCAAAGTCATTTGCTTCATTTTTTCTGCGCCCCCTTGCGATTCGTTTTCCTAGGCTTTTTTATAGCAGTCGAAATTGTATCCAACACATCATTTGTCGTATTTTGAATCAAATCATCAATTGGTTTTTCTAATTCAATTTGGTTTTTTATATTTTCGGACGCATCTGTGATTTTCCAAATAATACCACGCACAAACTTAACAACACGCGCCAAGAATCGCGCCACATCTGGCCAATGACGCGATGGTATCGCAATGACACCAACCAATATTATCACGAAAAATTCAGCCCAACTAATACCAAACATATTTTACTTAATCATAATAATCATCACCACCACTGGTGCTGACTGTCTTGTGTCTTTGTATCTGGAAATAATTCTTGCCAAAATTTGTTTTTTCCTTCAACCCACGAAACGCAACATCTGTCTTTGCCCCAGTTGCATCAACAACAGACCAAGAATTTAATTTAACCGGCGACTTATCAAAAACCACCGTCATATACCCCAAACCTTCTTGTCCCTTCAAATTCATTTTTAACGCAAAAGAATTTTTCCAATCCGTTGTTTCTACGACATTAATATCTGCATTTTGTAAATCGATATTTTTTCTGACCAATATCCCCGCAGGTGTACTGGTAATTGGCACAGTTGTAATCTGATCCAACGATTTATCAAAGAAATATAAATCCTGCCCATCTGCAATTAACTGAACCGGCATATCATCATAGTCCAACCGCACACGCCCCGGCCGCAACATAGAAAAATCACCATTTTGCTGTTTCCCATTTGCAGTCTGCACAAACGTCCCTGCCAAGCCAGTAATTGAATTCAAATATTTTTCTGCACTTTTCACCAACGCATTGTCCACCGCGGCATTTGCATTTACTGAAAACAGAACAGCAAAAAACATAACTAACTTTTTTTTCATACGCTACTCTCCCTTAAACAGTTCTAAAACACGCGTCCGCACATTTTCCATTGTATCTCGCACAATTGCGCCTGCGGCCCTTTCATGACCACCGCCACCCAAAGCCACCGCAATTTTATCAATCGGCTTTTTACGACTGCGAATCGATATACCAATCTGCTCTGGCTTTTGTTCCTTCATCAGCACCACATATTCGACGCCCGAAATCTGTCCCAACAAGCCTAACACCGTCTCGCCCCGTCCGTCCAGATACTTGTAATCCTTTTTCTGGATTGTTGCCAACGCCAAACGCCCATGATAGAAAAATTCAGCATTTGCCGCCGTACGCGCCTCTATTTGAACGGCCTTACGCGGCTTATTATTCATCATTTCAATCAAACCACGAACATCAACACCACCATCGACCAAGTCTGCCATAATACGCAACGCATCACCATTACGCACAAACTTAAAGTTTCCAGTATCGGTCAAAATTGCCAACGCCAACAAATCCGCCGTATGCGCATCCATCCTTAAACCACCTGCGCGCATAATATGATATACGATCACCGCTGTCGCTGCTGCGGTATCATCATTTATACACAACTGACCAATTGGGTTTTCATTTTTATGATGATCGATTTCAACAACAAATTTTGCATTATCTACAACCGGCCGCGGTCCACCAATATGCACAGGATTTCCATAATCCATAACAATTGCCAAATCATAAACTTCTGACAAATCTACGCGTTCAAAATATTTGATTCGCGTGCGCAACGGAACCTCAGACAGATTTTCTGGAATATTACCATCATACATACAAACAGGACTAACTCCAAAATTCTCTTCAATCAAATGCGCCAATGCCAGCACACTACACAACGAATCGCCATCGGGATTTTTATGTCCCATAATGGCAATAGACTTTGCCCCACGCACACGTTCTAAAAATTCCTGTATTTTATTTTCCATAACAACCTATCTTTATATCGCCACATCTTCTACAAAAAACTGTGCATTAACGCGACCGTTATATTCGTTTTCTTTCAACTTTCCCAACAACTTTATTTTAGTATTTACATTCACATCGTCCAGCAAAAAATCACCAACCGGCGTTCCTACTAAATTAAACCCAACAAAAGACAATTGTGTCCCTGTACTGGTTGAAATACTTCCCCGCAAATGTGCACCGCCCCCCATCACAGACGCATATCGCAATACCCCACCACGCAAAACCAATGTCGGTTCCGGATTACCCTGACCAAACGGTGCCAACCCTGCCATTTTTTTAACAAGACGCATATTTGCTGCACCCGCATCAACTTCGGCATCGACCACCAATTCCGGCGCAGGCATTTCGCCATTTAATTGTTCCCTAACTGCATTTTCTAAAAACTCACAGAACGCCGCTTCATTTTCTGCTGGCAATGAAAATCCCGCAGCCGCCGCATGTCCACCACCTTCGCTGACAATACCCGCCGCCAACGCATCATGAATAATTTTTCCTAAATCGACCCCTTGGATTGAACGCCCAGAACCATTTATCACACCATCTGATTTTGTTGCGACACACGATGGCAGATTATATTTATCTTTTAATCGCCCTGCGATAATCCCCATAACACCACCATGCCAATTTTCACCACAAACGAACAAACTGACACGACCACACGCACAACATTCTTCGGCCATTTCGCACGCCCGCAGCATAATTGCATTTTGAATATCAATACGTTCCTGGTTCATTTCATGCAATTTATTTGCCAAATCATTCGCAATCAGCGGATTATCCGTCAACAACAGTTCCAGCGCAGGCGCCGCCGAATCAAGACGCCCGGCCGCATTCAATCGCGGTCCCAACGCAAACCCCGCCGCATACACCGACGGTTGTTTAATTCCAGCAACATCCATTAGCACGCGCAACCCCAGATTTTGTCGCAATCCCAAAACCTTTAAGCCCGTCGCAACAAAAGCCCGGTTCAAACCAATCAACGACATGGTGTCACAAATCGTCCCCAACGCCACCAAATCCATAAAGTTCATCAATTCGGAATTATCCACCCCCAAACCACGACCTTTCAATTCACGATTCAACGCAACCAAAGTCAAAAACGCAACACCAACCCCCGCCAGATATGTTAACCCAGACGTATCATCCGCGCGCTTTGGATTCACAACCGCATCCGCATCCGGCAGCGCATTATCAGGCGAATGATGGTCTGTCACCACAACACGCAAACCACGCGTATGCGCATACGCGACCTCTTCCACACCACTTATACCACAATCAACTGTAATCAATAACCTGGCACCAGCATTTGCAATTTCATCAATCGCATCATTATTCAGTCCGTACCCTTCCCCCTCACGCGTGGGCAGGTGCCAAATAACATCTGCATTTATTGAACGCAAATATTTAACAAAAATCGCGGTGGATGTAATCCCATCAACATCATAGTCGCCATAAATTGCAATTTTTTCATGTCTTTCTACTGCGTCTGCAATTATACGCGCAGCCACATCCATATCCATCAAAACGGATGGATTTGGCATATATTCTTTGATTGATGGGTTCAGAAATTTTTTTATGTCGGCATCATCAGAAATACCACGTCCGGCCAAAATTTTTTTGACCAAATCATCTGAATTTACACTATCTATACCATCAGCCAACACCCATGCTTTACCCAGCATGGATTTCTCTACTATTCTACTACTCAACGCACTTCTCTTTTTTTTATTATCAAGTGCATTATAATTCAAATTTATTCAAATAGCAACGGCAGTATACCATCCAGAATTTTTCCCGTTGTCGGCACCGCATTCCACGCCGCCGTACGCCAACCCCACGATTCCTTGGTTCCCTGGGGTTCATCCAGCACCACCATAATAGTATATTGCGGTGCATTAACGGGGAATATTCCCACAAAAGCCGTAATATTTTTCTTTCTATCAATTTTTCCATTGATAACTTTTTCAGCAGTTGCTGTTTTTCCACCAATTTCAATCCCCGCAACCCTGGCCTGCTTACCACTGGTTTCTTCGGCAACTCGCAACATAATCGGACGCAATTTAGCCGAAATTTCATCTGTCAAAACGCGTTCACCCTTTACCACACCAACGCTACGTTTTTGCAATGTCGGGTAAATATAAATTCCTCCATTAGTCACCGCATTTACCGCCAACATCAAATGCATCGGCGTCACAGCATATCCATGACCAAACGACACAGTCGCCCGTTCAACTTGCCCCCATTTACGTTGTGGGATACTATTTTCAGTACGTCCAAATTCCAAATTTAACGCCTTGTCCATATGCAAACGTTCAAAGAATTCCTTTTGTGCACCGTCTGGCAAATCCAATGCGATTTGCGCACTGCCGACATTACACGAATGAACCATAATTTCTTCAACTGACAAATGTGGCCGTGGCGGTTTAAAACTACGCACGTCGTGAATTGTTGTTGCAACACGTCCAAACTTGTCCAAAACTTTGAACGGTTCTTTTACATAATATTCCTTGTCTATTCCGTTTTCCAATGCCAACGCTGTATTAAATATTTTGAAAATAGACCCCATTTCATAGACACTACGCATTGGTTTAAACAAGCGATTTTCAACCGGATCCGCTGATAAATTTTCCGGGTCATAATCCGGCAAAGACACCATTGCTATAATCTCACCCGTACGCGAATTCATCAGCATTCCCATCGCTGCACGCGTTCCATATTTTTGCATTGCAAACGACAACTGGTCATAGAAGACCGATTGCACACGCGAATCAACCGACAGCCGCAACGGATCTTTATTCTCGGTCAAATATTCTTCATAGATTCGTTCTGCGCCTTCTAATCCACGACCTTCGGCGCCAACAAATCCAACAATATGTGAAAACAGTCGGCGTTTTGGATACTTTCGCGTCTGAATTTTTTCAACTTCTAACCCCTCTAACCGCGCTTTTTGAATAATTTCACGCTGACTATCGCTTGCATATTTTTTCAGTCTGATAAACCGTCTATCAGAATTCACCAGCGCAATCGCATCCGCCAACGAATATTCATACGGCAATGCCTGATGTATTGTTTGTGCAACCGCTTCTCTGTCTTGGGGGCGCACCGCACGATTACGCAATATAATATGTCCTGACGCAACATTTTTTGCCAGGATGTCACCATTTCTATCTACAATATCGGCACGTTGCACATTCCATTCACCATCTGCACCCGCCAGACGCGCCCGATCTGTCCCCTGGATACCCAATTGTAATGTTCGCCCAATAAATATCATAAACGCAATCAAAAAGACCCTGTACATCACACGCAAACGCTTGCGTCCAGTCGCCTCGCCACGCGCGCCTGAAAAACCATGCTTAAAAATATCTTTACCTACTTCGAACATTTACGATTCTTTTTTGAATTCTATTTCATTAACTGCGACTGATTTTTTAAAACTAACCACTTCTGATTTTGGCGCAATACTTACCACTAAATTACGCAAAATTTCCGGACGCACATATGATGCAAAGTTCGCCTCGGCCACGGCAATCTGCTGCTGCGTGGCAACAATATCCCGTCTAACACGATTTAATTGACGATTTTGTGTACGAAATGCCACCTGTAATATCACCGACATCAGCAGCACCACCCCAACAGACCATACACCAATTTGAAACATTTTTTCATCGTCTTGCATACATTGCCCCCCATTCAGATATGCTTTAAGGGCATTTTATCATAAATTCTGCAAAAAACGAATCATAGAATTCACACCATTCAACCGCCCCGCCCCCAGATTTAATTTTAGCGATGCAAATTCCCCTGACAAATCCATTTGTTTTATCTGCGCTGCTGTTTTTCCATTAACCATCGCCAACATAATCGCAACTATTCCGCGCACCAGTCCCGAATCCGCCACACCAAAGAACTGATTACCACGCCGACAAATCTGCACGAACGAAGCGCACCCAACAATTTCACTACACACCGCATCATCTGGCACAGGCTCTAAATTACGTCCAAAATCCATCAACATTTCCAGACGCATTGCCCCATCATCCACCATCATCAGCATATTTTTCATATCATCATATGTCATGGCATTACCATCCTTCGTTTGTTAAATCTAATTCCAAACGCGCCACATCAGACATACGCGACAAATCCCAAGGTGGATCCCACACCAAATCCACACGCACCGGCACATCACCCGCGACACCCTGTGCTGCCACACGCACTTGCTCTAACAATTCTTCCATCATGGGACAAGTCGGACTAGTAAATGTCATTTTAATAACAACTGCGGACTCGCTAATATCGATATCATAAATCAGCCCCATATCCCAAATATTAACAGGGATTTCTGGGTCATAAATGGTTTTTAAAGCACTTATAATATCATCCTTGGCAAAGGTCATTTTATAACATCTTTTATTATTTGAACCGCCTGTTTTGCGTCATCCATTGTATTATACGCCCCCACAGACAAACGAATCGACGTCCGAATCCCCATTGCCCGGTGAATCCAGATCGCACACATATTCCCCACGCGCAAGCATAAGCCACGCGCCCCAACAAAAGCACCAAAATCCAACACATGCATACCATCTATCACGAACGTTAACAGCGCGGCATCACGCACAGTTAAAATTTTGATACGCGACACGTCCTTTAATTCATCATACATATATTTTATCAAATTCAAATCTGGTCGATTTTTTTCAATATCATCAATCGCCGCATTCAGTCCTGCAATCTGACTCAGTGGCATTGTCCCTGCTTCGAATCGTTCAGGACCATTTGGCAACACCAAATCATCCCCAACAATTGTGTTAACCATTCCGCCACCAAAATTAACTGGGTTCCACAAATCTGGATTCTTAACATACATCACCCCCAGACCCGTATCCGACCCAATCTTATGCCCCGACCACACAACAAAGTCCGCATCCCAATCAACCACATCAATTTTATCATGCACAACATATTGCGCTGCATCTACAACCACGATTACATTTGGGTTTTGCGCACGCGCTATACGCACCATTTCCGGGATTTTCTGTCTCACACCCAACACATTCGACATGGCGGTTATCACCATAACATCTGCATACGGGATACGGCTTAAATCAATATTAAAATTCGCATCCAGCGGCATAAGAATTGTTTGTGCCAAACTTTTTTCAAACGGCAATCGTGCACTATGATGATCTAAATCAGATACCGCGACAATTTTTTCTGGGCTTAAATCCAACATGCGCGCAATCATATTTATGCCCCCAGTCGTTCCAGACGTGAAAACAATTTGGCTTTCATGCGCCCCCATAAAGCGCGCCACATGTTGCCGTGCCGCCCGCATCATATCATCAACATATGCCGCACGCGCACAAATACCACGCCCAGCATTGGCATAATGATTACGCAAAAAATCAACCTGTGCGTTAATCACAGCATCTGTTTTTTGATACGTCGCCGCCGCGTCTAAGTATATGATTTTATTCATTTATGATTTCTCTTGCATTTTGGGTGGATTATAATACAATTCCGCCGAATATCAATAACAGAAAGGAGAAAAACATGGCAATCACACACGCAAACGATGCGACAATTGATACATTTATTGGCGACGGTATCACATTGGTTGATTTTTGGGCATCATGGTGCGGTCCATGTCGTATGTTTGGACCAATTTTTGAATCTGCATCTGAAAAAACATCTGACGCTAAATTTGTAAAATTCGAAATTGACGAAGCGAATCGACGTACCCCTGCGAAATATGGCATTCGCAGCATTCCATCCGTTCTGGCATTCAAAAACGGCGAATTGGTCGAAGCACGCACAGGCCTGATGGACGAAGAAACAGTACTTTCGTGGATACAAGAATTAAAGGGTTAACAAAATGGCAAACACAGACGATTACAAGACACTTGAATTGCCCGCAAATTACAAGCCGAAAAAATCGGAACCATACATGTGTCCGATGCAACTGGCGTATTTCTATCGCATATTAAATGCCCAACGCGAAGAACTACAAAGCAACAGCGATTCTGTATTAAACGCAATTCGCCTGGCAGACAAAACCGAAGCGGTCGGCGTTGGTGACGACTCGGACAACGCAACATACAACCAAGACATCACAATGGATTTGCGCATGTCCGACCGCAACAACAAATTATTACAAAAGGTAAAAACAGCCATTGACCGAATCGAAAACGGCACATATGGATTCAGCATTGTATCCGGTGAAGAAATTGGGATTGGTCGTATGATGGCACGTCCACTTGCCACTATGACGGTCGAAGAACAAGAAGAATACGAAGCCCGCAAAGGCTAAACAAAAAATCCCACCAAACGGTGGGATTTTTGTTTATAAATCAAATATACACCCGAACAGCACCGCAAAGAAGAAACACACGCTGCCCCCAATTACAAACAGGTGCCACACCGCATGCGAGAATTTCATTCTGCGCCACAGATAGAATATAACCCCAACCGTGTACGCCAATCCACCTGCCAAAATAAACCACATGCCGCGCGCTGAAATACTGCGAATCATTGCAGGCAGTATGAACAACAATGTCCACCCCATCGCGACATACAATGCCACCATCCATTTCGGTTGTTGACGTGGATTTTTAATCTTCATATATGAACCAAACAATACAATTCCCCACAGAATTGCAAACACAGTCCAACCAATAAATCCGCGCAAATTCACCAACAAAAACGGCGTATAGGTCCCCGCAATCAACGCATAAATTGCAACACTGTCCCACACTTCGAAAAAGCACTCGTGCTTTTTACCAATTGTCGCATGACACATCGTTGACCCGAAATACAGGGTTATCATTGTCACACCAAAAATAGCGCACGATACAATTGCCCACGCATCACCTTTGATACCTGCAAACACAACCAACAACGTCAATGCTGCAATCGCCAATCCAATACCAATCCCATGGGTCAAGATATTTACAACCTCTTCCGCATGCGTGCTTGGCTTTTCCCAACGGAACAACCCCGTCGCTCGCAACATTTTTAACAATTTTGATGCATGTTCATCTTTCTTGACTGCGCGTACCCGCGCCCGTTTTGATTTCGTCATTTTATCGCCTTTTCGATTCGTTTAATTACGCGTTCCCCGCCCATAACCGACATAATCGAATACAGGTCTGGTGTGTTTGTACGTCCCGACAATGCCACACGCAGATTCATTGCAACATCGCCATTTTTAACACCACATTTTTCAGCGACCGCAACGATTTTTGACCACCATGTGTCCTTGTCATCCGCCGGGTTATACGTTTCCAAAAACGCTTTTAATACATCCATGTTAAATTCATATTCGGTATTTGGAACAAACAATTCATCCCAGAAAAATGCAACATTTTCCAATGTCTGTGACCAAGTGATAAAGTCCTTACGCACACGCTTTGGATTATCGCGTTCAATCCCCAGAACACCGGTCAGATACGATTCGTTTGCGACCTGCATTTTATTAACATCCGTGCCATATTCATTTGCCCATTGGGTTACGCGCGCAACCAATTCCGGCACAGGCAACGAACCAATAAATTCTTTCGCCCACCATTCCAATTTTTTCATATCGAACAAGGCACCAGACATAGGAATCTTTTTTGCACGCATTTCATAATCCCAGAATGATTTAACCAGCCCTTTCATCTTGGCCTCTTCATATCCAGACGCCGCAATATTGCCCAAATATTCAATTACTGCATCGACTGGCCAACCCGCTTCCAGGAAAAATGCCACATTGGCTTCTGGGTCTTTACGTTTTGATAATTTGCGTTGTTTGCCTGTTTCTTCATCAATCTTGTCAATGGTTGACGTATGAATATACAACGGCGCATTCCAACCCATCATACGGAATAATTGCACATGCAGCGGCAACGAAGGCAACCATTCCTCGCCACGAATAACATGAGTTGTACGCATAAAGTGATCATCACACAAATGTGCAAAATGATACGTTGGCAACCCATCATTTGATTTAATCAAAACAATATCTTCATTATTTTCTGGGAATCCGATTGAACCACGCACAGCATCCTTACAGAAAATTCTTTGTTCTGGATTGCCTGTTGAATACAAACGAATCGATGGCACCAAGCCCTTATCTAAATTCGCAATAATTTCATCTTCACTTAAATTTCTGTCGCGTGCAAATTCACCATAAATACCTGTTGGGAAACCCGCTGACTTTTGATTTTCACGAATTTCTTCCATATCAGACGCGCTTAAAAAGCACGGATATGCCAATCCATTTTCCAACAAATGCGCAACAACACTATGATAAATATCTTTGCGTTGTGACTGATAATACGGTCCATAACTTTCAACATTATTATATTTCAACCCGAATCGATCCATAGACTCGTTAATAATCTGAACCGCATCTGCGACTTCACGTTTAGTATCAGTATCTTCAATACGCAACATAAATACACCACCCGACTGCTGGGCCAATTTACAGTCTATCAACGCACCATACAATCCACCAATATGCATATAACCTGTTGGACTGGGGGCAAAACGTGTCACCATTGCACCATCTGGCAAATTACGCATTGGGAATTTTTCTTCCAATTCTGCGATTGTGTACTTTGGTGCCGCACCCAACACGCGTGCAATTAAATCCTTTGATAAACCATTTCGCATATTACTTTCCCTTTTCCCATTCTGACTTTAATTTTGAATACACTGCGACATCATGAATTATACCGCTTGGTAAAATTTCCGCCTGACGTAAAATACCATCCAATTTAAAATTTAATCTTTCTGGTATTGCACGTGATTTTTTATTTTCTGTCGCACAACGAATTTCAACCCGATTGGCGCCACCACGTTCAAAGCACAAATTCTGAACCTGCTCTACCGCCTGACTCATAACACCATTACCATTCACATCTTGCCCCAGCCAGTACCCGACCTCCATCGTACGACTAGACTTATCTTCACGCACAACCCCGACCATACCAACTAAACACATATACCAGTAAACAAAATACTTACACGTATCATTTTGCGCCACAGATTTTGCCACTTCAAATTCATCTTCGGGACTTTTTACAAAATCCACCCACCCCAGCCAAGGCCGAAAGAAATCACGATTTCTGTCCACCGCCAAAAATACATCACGCGCCACAGAAAACTCAGCCCCAGGTTTACGCAAACAAAAGTTTGGTTTTTCTATACTTATTTCCTTAGGATACTTCGCCATATCTATATATTCCTTGTGTTTTAACAAAGTCAATTCTATACTAAAACTATGGAAAAACAAGAAATAAGAACATTTGGTCGTCGCCACGGCAAAAAATTATCAATGCGCCAAAATTGGCTGGTTGAAAACCTGTTGCCGAACATAAAACCTGCATCTGGCGACATCCTTGAAATTGGATTTGGTGCGGGCGAACATGTACGCGACCTGGCACATACAAATCCGGGCAAAATCATTATTGGCGCCGAACCATTTATGAACGGGGTGGCCAGTTTATTGTCTGCAATAACGGACGAAACAACGAATCGGGTTCTGGACGAATATAAAAACATCAGAATCTGGGCAGACGACGTTCGTGATTTCTTACGCGAAACCGATTCGAAATTTGAACAAATTTGGGTACTGCATCCCGACCCCTGGCCCAAGGCACGACATGAAAAACGTCGCCTGTTATCTGCGGAATTTTTGAATACATTATCAAAATATTTAACCCCCGACGGCGAAATTATTATCGGCACCGACCATTGGGAATACTTTGATTGGATTCTGGAACAGATTAAGTCCACAGACCTGTCTGCAACAATCCCAGATATGGAAATAATTCAAACACGATATCAGCATAAAAACAAGGCCGGCACAGACGCCCCAAAATATCTGATACTTAGAAATTAACCCAAAACCGCAATCCACCCATCAACCCTGGACGCATCTGTTGCACCAGACGCATTGCCTGCTCTATACGCAGTAAATTCGGGCCAAATGCGAATTGCAGACTAAACTTGTTTTCCGGATTCCACGCATTCAACATACCATACAACCGTCCTACGAAATCCGATTTATCGCCCAAATCCCGTGTGAATACAAATATCACAGACGACGCATTTATTTTTCTTAAATTTTCGAAAACATCCGCCCAATCAAAAGGCCCTATTTCACCTATATCCATTCCGATAGATAAGTCTTTGTTAAAAAACAAGTCATCACGCACAACATGCGTTTGTTCCACCAATCCCGCCAACGCACCATATGACAAAAAGACCTGGGCGCCATTTGCCCCCTGACGCAAACTTGTGTTAATACGGACTGTAATATCTGATATTTGATCTTCTGAAATTTTCTTACCATCCAGATAAAACCGCGACATTATTTTAATGTTGCTTTCTTCCAGCCATGGCCACACAGTCTGCACCATATTTGGCACGACAGAAATAACCGGCAATTTTTGTATATCTGCAACATGCACTGCATCTGCCAAATCTGTGGCATCCATATCCGCGCCACACCACATTCCAGCCTTTGTACCAACCAAATCAAAAATCATACTTTTTTCAATCATAACACTTTTTACTTTATCATAAATATGATACAATTAAAAACGTTATGAGGGATAAATTAGACAACTTTTTACTTGCAGTTTTATGGCTGTTGGCATCAACGCTGGGCGTATGTTTTTGGTTCAATATTCGCTTTGGCTTTAATATATTTTCATCGGCACATTGGCATCACCTGGCATATATGCAGGCATCACAAAACCCGGTCACTCCCGCGTTTTACATTTCGATGGTCATATCTGTGATTGTGGTTATTTTCGGTCTTTACTTGCTGATACGTCCTCGTTTCAGAAAATTCAAACTTCCCGTTCGTGAAGCGAACAAGCCAACACAACACACTCAGACGCAACCCGTCGCACCATCCCCCACTCCGGCACAAACACCGATGGTTGAACCGACCCCCGCCCCACGCAACGAACCAGTATTGGCGCGTCCTCCACGATTAAATATCGCGATTACTCCACAGTTACACAACACACCAGCGCCACAACAACCCGCACAAACGCCATCCCTAGTGTCCCAAATGCGTGAAATTTTTGAAACGGCCGGCTATACTGTAAAGAACAATCCGCGCATTGGCACAGTAAACACAGAATTGTTTGCGATTGGCACAAACGAAACCTTATGGATTGGTGCCACAGGCATTTCAACAACCGCCCTACAAAACGCAATTGACACAGTCAACCAGATATTTTCTGACACCCTGGATGACATAATTATAAACGTAAACGGCTTTATTATCTCGGCACCAGATGCCAACGCCCCTGGCGCACCAGACATATTAACATTTGACAACATCGACGCCTTGCGCCAATATATGAACGAACACAAGAATCCACCACTGGGCGAAGATGACAATGAAAACTTTAACGCATTTTCTGCCTATATATCAACAGTAATTGATTACTTGGGTAAAATTTAATGCAACTGAACGCAGGCACCGCAGAAAAATTAATTTCAGATATGGGTATGTCAGACCTACCCCTGGTTGAAATTCGACCAACGCCAACTGCGGTTGCACCCGATTGGTTTTCCAAATATAAACAACTATGCCACGAATTTATGGCATCACTAACAGATTCTGCTGAAACATTGGCCTTTATGAATCTATCGCAAGACGAATTCATGAACATAATAATGGGGCGCAGCGTTCCACAAAACATTTCCATACGTTTTCGCATACCATTGGTATGGGGCGGGAAACTGGAAATAGACAATTTATTCATGTGCTGGACATTTCCACACTCATACAACATGGATCGATTCATAATATCCCAATCTGGCGCACAATCCATATGGATGCCAAATCCTGCTAAAAAGATTTATCTGCCTGCCCACACAACTGGTGGTGGCGACGGCGGAAATGCAACCGAAGATCGATTGGCGCAAATCAGCGCACAAATTGCAGCGGACCGCGACATGTAACACCAGGGGTAAAATATGACAAGTGACGAATTTTTATCATATATAAAATCCCGCGGGGCTCAATTAACCGCCCCCGTTGCGCCGAACCAAATTGCATTAACAAATACCGCATTACAGCAACGACGCCGTGCAATGTTGCCTGCGTTTATGTCCGAACTTTACACCCGCACAGGCGGAATAATCCTGGGTAACGGATATATATTTGGACCAAACGAAATCCCCCAGGGGCTTCGATTTCCTGTGCCCACGATAATTAAAATAAACGAAGACATTTCCAACCTGTCCCAAACGGTTGGCAAAACAATATTTGGGCGCAACGATTTATTTTGGTTTGCGTTTGACGCATTTGGCACATGCTATATGTTAGACAACTTGACATTATCACCACTTCGTCGCTATGATGACCCGCATCGCGCGTTAATTGATTGCTTAATGGGGGGCAAGATATAAAAGCATGAAAAAAATATCAGTATCTTTATCTGGCCATCAAACCAGTATCACACTAGAACCAGAATTTATCGAAGCATTACACGCATTGGCGGCACGCAATAACAAACCCGTCGCACAAATAATAAACGAAATCGACAGCACACGCCCATCAGACACCAATTTATCATCTGCTGTGCGCGTTTGGGTATTAAATCAAATGATTTTACGAATTGCGGGCAATCAATAATTCTTTCTATCAACCACCCACATTCCCAAGATTGATACAACCAATATAATTATCATCCAGCGATTCAATCCGATTATACGGTATGGCGTTTCATGCGCCCCCCAGACGAATCCATCCAACGCCCCTGTCGCGCCAACCGGCAAAGAAGAAACAATTGCACCATCAGCACCAACAAAGGCACTAATTCCTGAATAATTTGCGCGCACAATCGGCAATCCAGACTCAACCGCATACCGGCGCACCATATCCAGATGCTGATATGTACCCGGCGTATTACCGAACCAATTATCATTGGTTAAATTCACGATTGCGCGAACGTCCGTCGCCCCATATGGCAATAAAGAATCTGAAAAAACCACCTCATAACAAATAGCAGGTGCAAACACAAAATCACCCACAGAAATAATTTCTGCCCCACTACCCGGCACCAAATTCACCGGCGCAGGCAACACCCCCAGCGGTCTATACTCACCAAACGGCACCAAATGCGATTTGCTGTAAACACGTTGAATCTGCCCATCATTTCCAACAACCACCATAGAATTAGATACGCCATCCACACTAATTGTATTCGCCCCCATAATAACAGGACGCCCCAGCATGCGCACAAATTCAAAATCATCATTTGGCACAACCGCAAATGGATACGTTGTTTCAGGCAACACTACAACATCAGGATTCCCCGGTTGCAATGCAATCGACATCAATCTACGCAAATTTTCTTCTGCACGTTGCAATGCCGCTGCACGACTATGCGTTGCCTTATCCAATTGCGATTGGCCAGGCTGAATAATACGAATCATATATTCCTGCGAATCTGCCCCAAGATTTGTACGTTGCATATTATTATTACCGCACCAAACCCCAATCGCGCACAAAAAACCAAAAAAGAACAACACCCCCCAACATACAAAATTTCTTCTGTTACGCAGAACCTCTACACATGCGGCACACAAGCCAACCAAAACAAATGTCAGTCCCAACGCCCCCCACAACGCCATAGAATTAGCAAGCATCGGCCACGGCATCGCAATGTTTGCAATTGGATTCCATGGAAATCCCGTAAACATCCATTCACGCGCCCACAGAACCAAGGTCCACACACACGCAAACAGTATTGCGCGCCCTGCCCCATCACGGCGACGTGCCACCGCAACAAACGGCCATGAAAAAATAAACGCACCTGCAATTGCCAACCCAAGCACACCCGGAACAGTCCAAATTGCAAATTGCTGTGTTAATTCAGGCACCACATAAATCGAATGTAAAACCCACCAAAAACTTGCCACCGCATACATTGCGCCAAACGGCGACACACGCACAAACGTCCGCCAAAAACCACCAATATTTTTATTCCGAACGGTCAGCCAATACGCCCCCATGACACCAATTATTGTCCACCACCACTGATAAAACGGTGCGAACCCAAAACTCGCAATCCCGCCAAACAGTGCGTACAGCGCGTATTGCCAGAAACCATTTTCACGAATTTTGAATCGATTTAGGAATCGAATTAACGCACTTCCCGGGCAACAACTTTCGTCCGCACAGGAAACGCTATCATCATCATCGGCATAAGGATTTTTTATTCCCATTTTTTTCAGCACTTTAATTTCCTTCATTTCCATCAACATCGCTTCTTGGTCATTCAAATGATCATAGCCCAACAAATGAAACATCCCATGTACAACCATATGCGCCACATGATCATGGAACGAGATTCCTTGTTCGCGCGCTTCTTTTTTTACCGTATCATACGATATATAAATATCGCCCAACAGAACATCATCACCTAATTCAAACGACAACACATTTGTAGGCTTATCCATATTACGATAAGTCTTGTTTATTTCATGAATCTCCACATCATCAGTCAATATAATGGACACCTCGGCATTTTTGTATTTTGCGCCAACGACCATATTTGCGATTTTTTCAAAATCGATTTTATGTCGTTCCCAACGTCTATCATGACCATCAATATATACTTTCATAATTTTTCACCATCTCCCACAGGAAGTTATGCCTTACCAACACCTGTATATTCTTGTCCATATAACAACAAATCTTTTCTAGCATTTTTCTGATGCTTTTGTTTTATTTCATAATGCATCCGATTCGTTGCAAAATTAAAGGCAATTTTTTTATTCCCCCCCCGTTTCAACTTTTCAGACACACGCGTGATATCCTTTTGCGCACGTCGATTTCCATTTGCCAATGCTAACTTATAATTTGACAAGGCTTTTTGTAAATTCCCCAACTGTTCATACGCAAAGCCTGCATTATACTGTGCCGCCCCATATTGTGATTTATCCCCAATACGGCGAACAACCTCACGCGCTTGTTCTATTGCCTTATCATACTTACCCAGTTTATTATAGGTCGCAGCCAAATCATTTCTCAACAATGCATTATCTGGATATTTAGCAATCATATCCTGATATTTTTCTGCAGCTTTTTCGTAATCCCCCGCCCTATAGGCATTCACTGCATCAGCATATAATTCATCATAACCAATAACATAAGTTTTTATTTCAATTCGTTCTGCCTCTTTCTCTTTCTTCTTGGACTTAAACGCATTGTTCCAAATATTTGGTGCTGTAATTTCACATTTACCCGCCAAACATTGTTTTGCAACATCTTCTGGCAACCAATCGACTGTCCTTTTCCAATGCGCCAGTGAATTTCCATGTCTATCAACAGGATTTTCCAGCCACTCATAAAAACGTTCTAACGTTTCATCATTCGTGACACGTTCTCCATTTTTTTCTATAAACCAGTTTTTGCGCCCATCACCCACAATCTTATAAAATTCATACAGTCCCCCCACAGGAATCCTCAAGAAATCCTCTGGCTTAATATTTCCCTTCATCACCTGGGCTTCTAACCATCTGCGCCATTTTAATCCATTTCCGCCCTTTAAGAAATTACCTAGACTATTACCGATATCATTATCGCTAGCACCTCCCAACCACGCATGTCCAACCGATGTTGGATGTTCAACTGGGTATTTTGCAAATACATCTGATACCATTTCATTGGTAATCGCATTACCATACTCTGCATGCAACCTATCCAATTCTGCGAATCGTTCTTCATACCCACGATTTCTTTTTCCATCTACTTTTGGGCTCTCTATTAAATCCGTCCCAACATTATAGGTTGACGCCGACAACGCAATTAATTCTGTTGCATGATCAATATCAACCCTAGCAGAATTTACATCATAGCAATACAATCTAAACAAGGTTTCATTTTCCATAATATGCCAACACGCCAATTCATATGCTTCCTGGGTTGTGATTGGCGGCGTGTTTTTACTTACCCGCGAACCATCCTTTAACACAGTTGAGCCAAAACCGATTGTCCAAACACCACGTCCATCCAAATATGGCTTATGCATTCCATTTGAATCAACATTAACCCCTTCTTTGGCGATTAAGTCTGCGACCAAGAATGGTACTGCACCACGCATCTTATCCAGATATTCTGCATACGTCCCCTGTTTTGCACGTTCCATTTCGCGTTCTATTTTAACCCGTTCCTCCAACTCAGAAACTTCAATCCCAGTCTTAATTCCACCTGCAATCAATACAATCAACATATAATAAATCACATGCGACGATAAATTCGGATGTTGCTTCATAAATTCCTGTAATTTTTTATTTTCGCCGTCTTTATTTTTGCCGACACGCATATCACGCAACTTTCTTTCACCCGCACGCAATGCATGATTATCCAAAGTAATATATT
>JBKSMY010000025.1:0-14662 GCA_046882065.1 Alphaproteobacteria bacterium
GCAATAAAAATCCCCCGTTTGGGGGATTTTTTAGTGTTCTTCACCAACATGTTCAGGCTGGTATATCTCGACATCACGCGTCATCGCCAGAAATTTGTCCGCGCGACGTGTCGACAATTCCTCAACCGGAATTTGTTCCAGTTCCTTAATCTGTTCTGCAACAGAATTTGCCAACAATTCCATCGTCGTTTGCCAATCTGTGTGCGCACCACCCGCCGGCTCATGAATGATTTCATCAATAACATTCATGTCCGCCATATCGCGCGCGGTCAATTTCATAGCCGCCGAAGCAGTCGCACGGAATTTGTTGTCGCGCCACAAAATACTTGCACATGATTCAGGCGCAATCACCGAATAAATTGCGTTTTCCATCATCAGAACACGGTCGCCCGTACCAATCGCAATCGCACCGCCTGAACCGCCCTGACCCGTATTGACCGCAACATAAGGCGCACGCATGGACAGACCAGCCGCAATCGATGATGCAACCGCCTGGGACTGGCCACGTTCTTCGCCTTCGCGGCCCGCAAATGCGCCCGCGGTATCAAACAATGAAATCAATGGTAGATTGAATTTTTCCGCCAACTTCATCATACGAATAGCCTTGCGATAGCCGTCTGGGTTCGCCATACCAAAACGATGTTTTTGACGTGTTTCAATGGTGCGTCCCTGTTCCTGGCCGATAATTACCGCAGGAATCCCACGCCAAAAGCCAATACCAGAACCCATTGCCGCGTCTTCTGAATACAATCTGTCGCCGGCAAGGTATGTCCAATCATCAACAATACCATTGATATAATCCAGGAAATGCGGGCGGTTTTCATGACGAGCCAACAAAACTTTGTCATACGCTTCGTTTTCGCCCATGCCGCGGATTTTCTTTGACGCATCATGCGACGGTGTGGTCGCAACAATCTGTTTTGGTGCGCGTTCCTGTTTAGTCAACACCGCTAAGATTTTCGCAATAACGTCATGCAAATCACCACGCGCAACAACCATATCAACCATACCGTGTTCGTACAGGTATTCAGCCGTCTGGAAATTAGATGGTAATTTTTCACGAATATTCTGTTCAATTACGCGACGACCCGCAAAACCAATACGCGCGCCCTTTTCAGCAATATGAATATCACCCAGCATCGCGAATGATGCAGTAACACCACCGAATGTCGGATCCGTCAACAAAACAATATAAGGTATCCCATTCGCATGCAATTTATTTACAGCAACGGTTGTGCGTGCCATCTGCATTAACGACAGGATGTTTTCCTGCATGCGCGCGCCACCACTTGATGTAACCATAATAAAAGGACGACGTTCAGCAACCGCGTGTTCCATCGCAGCAACAATCGCATCACCCGCCGCGCGCCCCATAGAACCCATCATAAACAAACCGTTCAACACGCATACCGTTGACGGTACACCACCGATTGTACCATCTGCAGTTGACACCGCGTCATAACATCCCGTTTCAGAACGCGCATCGTCCAAACGGTCGGTATAGGCCACACGATCAACAAATTTTAACGGATCATCCGATACACTTGGTGGCGTTAATTTTTCCCAGGTATTATCGTCAAACAGCAAATCAAAACGCTGTTTCGGGGTCATGATAAACGCACGACCGCAACTGGGGCAAATATATTTGTTGTCTTTGTAATCTTTGTAATAGACCAGTTTTCCACAGGCCTCGCACTTAATCCACATCAGGCGGCGAACGCGTTCATAGCGTTCACGATTACGATTTTTTATGCCTGACTTTTTTCCAAATAACATAATTATTGTCCATTCATCTTTTTAGTTAATTCACGACTGGGCTTGAACAGAATAGTCGTGCTGGCCGGTAATGGCATAGGCTGACCTGTACATGGATTGTATCCAATTTTGGTTGCGCGGGCGCGTGGCTGGAATGTGCCAAAACCACGAATTTCAATGCGGTCGCCGTTGGCAACTGATTCAATCATATGATCCGATACAGTATCTAAAATCGCTGCTGCGTCATTTGCGCGCATATGTTTGAATCGAACTTGAATAGAACGTACAATGTCTGACCTTTTCATATTTATATCCTTTATTCTTGCCCTTTATTATTTATATCTTAGCACATTTTATCAAGAATAAAGTTTTTTATTTGTTCGGAATACGTTCCTGTGCCGTAAATCCGCCAGAAATGATACATTCGTATATGTCAAAGGAGAGAAAAATTATGGATAATTTGTTCAATTTATGTGAATATGCCGAACAACCTGCGCCACCAACAATACCGTTAATTGGAACAAAAGCTCCAGAATTTAGCGCCAGCACGACAAATGGACCAATAAAATTCCCAGATAACTTTGCAGGCAAATGGATTGTGTTCTTTTCGCATCCGTCAGATTTTACACCGGTCTGTACAACCGAATTTATTGCTTTTCAACGCGAAATGGACGCATTTGAAAAATTAAATGTTCAGTTGGTCGGGCTGTCTGTGGGCGCATTGTCATCACATCTGGCGTGGTTTGATGCGATTGAAAAAATGCCCGGTGGCGCAAAAATAACATTTCCGTTAATCGATGACCTGGGGGAAAAAATCGCAAAAATGTACGGAATGATTCATCCAAAAATGTCGGGCACGCATGCGGTACGCGCAGTTTTTATTATTGACCCAATAGGCACCATTCGGGCGATTTTATATTACCCAGCGGTACTGGGGCGTAATATCAATGAAATTAAACGAATGATTATCGCGTTGCAGACAGGCGATGCATTTGGGGTTGCCACACCCGCAGACTGGACACCGGGGGACGATGTTTTACACCCCGCCCCCACGACTGCAACCGCTATGCGCCAAGAATCGGGTAATCACCCATGGTTTATGACTTATAAAAAGTTGGACAAAGATGCTGTTTTTAGGAAAATCACAAAGCAAAAACCAGGTAAAAAATAATCCGGGCGCAGACCACCCGGTTTGGTTCTGGATTAAAATACCAGCGGAAAATCGCGTATATCCATGGGCACGCCGTCGCGTTCGGGGTCCCACTGGCAATCAGTCATAATGACGCGTTTTTCGTTGTCAAATTTGACACCTTCGGCGCGCAGGCTGCGGTACTGTTCCGCCGCCATGCCGGAACATAGCGAGCCGTCTTTGAACACAACACGATGCCACGGCAGATGCCAATAATCACGATTGTTTGAGGCATAGCCAACAAAGCGTGCGCATCGAGGCCGACCAATCATTTGTGCGATTTGACCAAACGACGCAACGCGCCCATAGGGAATGCGTGCGACAGTATCATAAACCTTTTCATTGAATGTTTTTTCCATGGAATTTAGTTTATCAGGCATGATGAAAATGTCAAATATTTGGTCTTGCAAAATAATCCGGGGGTGGTTATAATGCGTGGCACGGAGACGTGGCAGAGCGGTTGAATGCGCGCGACTCGAAATCGTGTATACGGCAACCCCGTATCAAGGGTTCAAATCCCTTCGTCTCCGCCAGGATTAAAATAAAATGCGCCCCAAACGGGGCGTGTTTTATTTTAACACATGTGGACGAAGGGATACGCCAGAGTGCCAAGGGCACGCATGGCGAATACGAGAATACACAATTAGAAAAATCTTAAAAAATCGACCAGGTGAGATTTTTTTGATTTTTATTATTGTGTATCGAGGACAGGAATTCGTCTCCGCCACTATTTACCCCGCATATCGCGGGGTGTTTTTATACTTCGAAGTTATAGTTCTTGACCGATTTTACGATTGCAGCAACCAATTTATCCTGGTGCGACGATGTTTTTAACAACTTTTCTTCGGCCGCATTGGACAGGTGCCCCAATTCCAGCAATGCACCCGGCACAGTTGAACGCAACACCGCAAATGGCGCATGACGTACGTCGGGCCCAGGTTGTTGTTCAATTGATGCGCGCTTGAACGATTTGGCGCAGCCGGTGGCGTATTCTTCACTCATTTCCGCGACGGCGTGTTGCTGTAACGACGATAACGCAATACGGATATTTTCTTCGAACTGAGTAAAGCCTTCGACCCCGATTTTGTCGGCGGCATTTTCAGCCTCGGCTAGTTTTTTTGCTTCTTCGTCCGACGCCTTTTCAGACAGAGTATAGATTGAAAAGCCCTTCATTTTGCGACTGGGGTTCGCATTGGCGTGCAACGATATAAACAGGTCAGCCTTGCGCTTTTCGGCAATTGCAGCACGATCCGCCAATTTCAAATATGTGTCATCACCACGCGTCAGGTATGTTTTGAACCCATTCGCATCCAATTTATTTTTCAATTTCTTTGCAACTGATAATACGACGTCCTTTTCACGGGTTCCACCCTTGCCTATGCAGCCAGGATCCTTGCCCCCGTGGCCAGCATCAACAACAATAACATATTTGCGCGACGCAGTAATCGCAGTTGTCGCCGCTGCAGATGATGTCGTGTATGTATCCTTGGGCGTCGTGGCCGCCGTACCCGTCGCGCCCGCGACAAAATCCAACACCAAACGATAATCATTGTCGCCATTTGGTTCCAAAATCATTATTCCCGACTTTGGAATCTGGGCGATTGACTTCTTTAGGGTTGCAATAATTTGCAGACCGTCGCCATTTTGAATCTGGGAAATTGATTTTACCAGACCATCCGATGCTAGTTTTGCAGAAATGGATGTGTTCGCCGAAGTGTTTGCGATGTTTATTACCAACTGGCCCGCGGGATATGACAATGAATAAGATGGACGCATCGCCGTTTCAATTACCAGACGCGTTTTATTGCCAGGCTGAACCCCTGTGCGCAAAGAACGCAAGGAATTGCGGGCCGCAAACGCAACACGAGGCAGAACAGATGCCGCCATAATCGAAAAACCGGTGATTTTCAAAAGGTTTCTGCGGGTGATTTTCATGGGTCTTATTATATCAAAAATCACATATTCATTCAAGCCATTTTCAGGAATATATGATTGCCTTTGGGGAAACTTTCCTTGGGCAGTCAGTATTTTATACGCAGCCACCAACAAAAAAAATCCCGCGGGTTGCGGGATTTTACAAGACAAATTAGAATAGTTTTTTTTAGTTCAAAGCTTCTTTCAATGCTTTACCTGGTTTGAACTTAGGCTGAGTAGATGCTGGGATTTTGATTGCAGCACCTGTCTGAGGGTTGCGGCCTGTTGTTGCTTTGCGTTTTGCTGTTGCAAATGTACCGAAACCAACCAAGCGAACTTCGCCTTTCTTTTTCAAAACCTTTGTAACTGTGTTGATGAATGCATCCAAGCATGCTGCAGCTGTTGCCTTGGTAACATCAACTTCGTTTGCGATTGCTTCAATCAATTGCTGTTTGTTCATAGTGTTTCTCCTTTCATAGAATTGTATTATAAGGTGTCCCGCAGTTCCAATGGACATTCCTTGTACTGCTTGTCCGAATCGTAGAGAATTCCGTGCTTTAAGTCAAGTCAATAATGAAAAAATCCCAGTTTTTTGCAACCTTGACAAATTTATGTATAAAAAAACCGCCGATTGGCGGTCTTTTTACATACTAAAATGCGTTATTTGCTGAGGCAGTTTGCAAACGATTGTGCCACAAGAGATTGTTCTGCATCAGTCAATGTTGCAACCGGCACAACAAAGCAACGTGCGCTGTCACGCAAGATAAACACCTTGGTTCCACGAGTGTACGCAGTTTGCATGTTGTCGATTTGCGCACTGGTCAAAAATGCGTTCTGGGTCGTCGATGGCAACGACATTGCCGCGTTTATAATCTGGAAAGCGCGGTCGTATGTATAGATTTCATCACTAAGCGAACGCACCTCCATCCAGATAGACTGATTTTCATATGGATTATCGATTCTTTGTTCCGTCGTTGGGAACGCAGCATTCACCGCCAATGCAGCAACGGTCTGTAATGTCGTCGGACCCGTAGATGTACCATGCGAAACCGTGTTCAACTGCATATTATCGCCACACGCCAGATTCATGCGATTGGTATAGCCCGCCAAGACAGCATCAATTGCAGCCTGCCAGTCTTCGCCTTTTTTATTCAAGTCCAGGCTGACGATTTTTTCTGCCCATCCCCAAATATTTGCACCAACATTACCAGCATTGGCAAAGCGAGTAACCATTTCAGCACTGCCCCCCGGGACGCCCGCACCACAATAGTCAGTCAGTTGAGTTGTCAACATGCTGGATGTTTCATTACCATAAGCAAGCGCAACAGAATGACAGGACATCGCAGCCTCAAGTTCTTGGCGACGCTGGATACACAGGTTTGAATTTGACTTAGATAACTGGGTTGCCATATTGGCCATGGACATGTACGACATCAATTCCTGTTGTACATATGATGGACACAGGCGCGCCGCCGTATTCATGCCACCAATATAATTCACAGTATTCGCACCGTACTGTGGCAGCAAAATATCTGTATCACGTTGCAGGCACAATAACGTGTAGTTATACAATTCTGATTCTGTGGCATACTGGCACTTGGATTCGCGCTGACCCGGGACAACGGTGACATCACCGCAATAGTCAGATAAACATTTGAAAATCTTTTCACGACATGCCGTGTCCACGTCAGGCTGAGTCACCATATAATATGTATTTCTTTGGTTCGTTTTGTATGTATTTGCCATCCCCGCATAACCGCGTGCGCCCCCCGATGCAGTCGGTGTTTGTATCGTCAAACCACGATTTTTATCCATCGCACCAACCGTTCCCGCAGACACCGCAGATGCAGAATTTGCCAGCAAACATGCGCCAATCACACCAAAAACACACAAAAAATGTTTCATAGATAATCCCTCTCGTTGCGTTAATTTTATCACAACGGTTTACAAAAGGCAAACATTCATTTGATTTAGCAAAATAAACTGATATGATTATTGGCATGATTATAGCAACAGAAGTTTTAGCACAAATTTCAGACGACATTTCCGCCGTCAGGGGGTTTCTTTGACCCTGAAAAATTACAAGCACAAATAGACGAACTGAACACCCAGGTGAACACACCAGATTTATGGGACAATCCAGACAATGCGCGGGCGATTCTGCAAAAAAAATCAGGATTAGAAAAGACCCTGGCTGAATTGGTTTCCATGGAATCGGATTATGCGACGTTGCGCGAACTGTACGAAATGGATCCAGACGATGCAGATGTATTGGGCGCAATTGAAAAACTGGGGGACGTGGCACACCGCGCCAAATTTATCACCCTGTTCCGCGAACCGGCTGATGGGAACGGCGCGTTTTTATTCATTCAGGCCGGCGCAGGTGGAACTGAGGCACAAGACTGGGCCCAGATGATGTCGCGAATGTATGCACGATGGGCAGAACGGCACGGATTTTCAATCGAAGTTATCGAAGAGCATGAAGGCGATACCGCTGGAATTAAAAACATTACTTATCGCATATCTGGTGAAAGAGCCTATGGATGGTTGAAGAACGAGATAGGCGTACATAGACTGGTACGTATTTCCCCGTTTAACGCCAACGGAAAACGCCAAACTAGTTTCGCGTCTGTGGATGTATGGCCCGATATCGACGACACAATCGAAATTGAAATTAACGACAAAGACCTGCGAATTGATACTTATCGCGCGTCGGGCGCAGGTGGTCAGCACGTTAACAAAACTGACAGCGCGGTTCGTATCACACACATTCCAACCAACACGGTGGTAACGTGTCAGAACGAACGCAGCCAAATCCAAAACAAGGAAATGGCGATGAAAATGCTGCGCAGTAAGTTGTATGAACTGGAAATGCAAAAACGCGCCGAGGCCGAAGATGCCGCCAAGGCCGCCCAGAAAAAAATTGAATGGGGCAGTCAGATTCGAAACTATGTCCTGTATCCGTATCAATTGGTAAAAGACGTGCGCACAGGCGTTGAAAAGACCGATTCCGACGCCGTTCTGGATGGCGACCTGGATGATTTTATGCTGGCAAGTTTACAACAACAATAATAAAAAATCCCGCGTTTCGCGGGATTTTTTTATTCCTGGATGAATCCACCGGATTGCATTTTCCACAGGCGGGCATATTCACCGCCACGACGAAGAAGTGTGGAATGTGCGCCCTGCTCGATTACATGACCGTCTTTTAGCACAACAATTCGGTCCATGTTGCGCAATGTGGACAGGCGGTGTGCAATCGCCAATGTGGTGCGACCGTCCGCCAATTCATCGAACGATTTCTGGATACAAACTTCGGTTTCGCTGTCAAGGGCGGATGTAGCCTCGTCCAATATCAGGATTGGGGCATTTTTCAGAAATGCACGCGCGATTGCAACGCGTTGACGTTGACCGCCAGACAATTTGATTCCGCGGTCGCCAACCATCGAATCGTATTTCTTATCCGTCCCCATGATAAACTCATGCGCCATGGCGCGCTTGGACGCGCGACGAATTTCGACATCCGTTGCACCCGGTTTGCCATATTCAATATTTTCGCGCAAAGTGCGGTTGAACATCGTTGGTTCCTGGGGGATAAATGCGATTGATTCACGCAGAGAATCCTGGGTGACATTTTTGATGTTTTGCCCGTCAATCAAAATTTCACCGTGCGTTGGGTCATAGAAGCGCATTAACAGGTTCACCAATGTAGTTTTGCCCGCACCAGATGGGCCGACCAAACCGACGCGTTCACCACACTTGATTTTCAAATTGAAATTCCGCAACACCCATTTGCGTTTGTATTTGAATGATACATTGCGAAATTCGATTTCACCACAGGACACCTGCAACACCGGCGCATTTGGCGCATCCATAACGTCCACAGGAACAACCAATTCCGAGTATGCCTTGGTCGCCGAACCCAAACGTTCGGTAATTGTTGGAATCTGATTCACGATTGCGCCGATTGTGCCCATGGTGCTGAAATATATCGACACTGTGAACACGATTTCAGAAACCGTTATTTGCCCGTGCATATACAGATAGGCGCAGAACAACAATGTTGCACCATAACTGATGTCCCAGACCAACGAAGGAACACCCCAGAACAAACGCTGGACAAAAAATGATTTAACACGGGCCGCAATGTGCTTATTGCGCGTCGGTTCCAGGTGTTCGCGTTCACGCGACGCGCCCGCGAACAGTTTCACAACCGAAAAGTTCGCAATGCTGTCCACGATTTTGCCAGATAATTTACTGGAAATGCTGCTGGCATCCTTGGATGCGCGGTTCATCGGTTTAATCAATGCCCAACTGTACGCGGCGCGAAACGCGAAAACAACCGCAAAGATTATCGCAACATAGCTGTTTATCTGGAAAATCAAGCCCACATTTACCGCCATTGTCAACAGCAATCCGATAATGCGCCAGAATTCTTCGACAACCCAGAATCCGTCAGCGACATAGTTGATTTGACTGTTGACCTGGCCCGCCATGCGACCGGTCCAGAATGACATAGACTGGGAATGTACATAGTCATTTAAAACAACCGATGTGCGATTGCGAATTTGCGGCGCCCAACGCGCGTGGAACATGCCACGCAAAATAGCCGCAATTGAAATCATCATGTTCAATCCAACAATCAGTAATATTGTTGGTAACGCATATTGTACAAAGTTCATGCCCGCCGGCACAGGCTGCTCAAATAACGCGATAAACCACCGTTCACAATATGGGAACAGAACCTGATTTGATGTTGTGACCAAAAAGAAAAACGCATACAGCAACAATGGTGCCCACGAACCCGGCACCGTATATTTGAAATAAAATTTCCACAGGGAACGCGGCAAGACCGCGTTCTGTGATTTAGACTTATTATTGGATTTTTGTGATTTTCCAATGATTCTGCGTAACATAAGTTATCCTTTTTTTTGTAAAAAAATTAACATTTTGCCCCCCCATTACAAAAATCAGGGAACTTTACATAAACAACAGCATCATCATTGAAAAATCCTTTTGTTTAACATTACTTACCCCCTAAGGGCGGCACAAAACATATTGTTTTGTCTATCGTTTTTTTGCAACGCTTTCAGCAATCACCTGATTCTTGGCGGATTTGACCCGCGCATCCACGGCGGACGTGCCACGCGCAAATGTTTTTTTATTGTCAAACAGTTCACGATTAGCAACACGAAGTTCGTCCATATCCATAAAACCGTCAGACATAAAATCTTTGTCATCCATTAATTCCATCATAGCGGCAATATCCAATGCCGTGGGATTTTTAATCAAACCGCGTTTTTTCAAAAACCATTCTGCGTATTTTTTTGTGCATGGATTTCCATTAAAATTGCGAAATGTAACATCAGCAAATCGCGAATCAATGTCCAATCGTACAAGGTTATTGTTGGCACAAGAAACATTAAGATAAAAAAGCCTGTTATCCACCAATGGATGTGGATGTAATGCGGACAATGATTTTATGTTGTTATTATCGCATACAACAAAATCCCAACCAGCCGGCAACCCCGAAAGGGTTGTCAATTCATTATCGCTGCAATTAAATTTCATAAATGGCCAATCTAGGTATCTGGCCTCATCTGGGTATTCGCGCCAAAAATCTTCGTCATCATAATAGGTATGCGGAGCGCCCATCAATGATTTCAGACGATTGTGTCGAACATATACTTCTCTGGCCAGCCTGGGCGCACCACGCAAATCGCGAATGTCCGTATACACACAAACAAATGTCTGAACCACCCGGGGACAACCAGCCAGGCTTGTTAATGGATTAAACGAACAGTCAAATCTGTCTTCGACTGTGCATTTTGACATGTCTGGCAATTTGGTCAGCCCCATATTTGACAGGTTTAGCGAACCGCGAATAACCAGCCCCGCTGGCAAATCGTACAAATTATACCGTTTGCCATCCTGGTAAAAGAATATACCGTCCCGTTTTTTTGTTAATTTTATGCACCCATATTGTCCCCAACGGTGCTTGTCTATTATTTCTTGTTTTGTATCGCGTAAAGGCAAACGCATATATTCCGCCATTATTCAACCTCTTATTACAAAAAAAATACCACCACAGGAAAGGCGGTTGGAGATTCGAAGGCCAACACAGTTGCCCTGTGCACAGTTGATTATAACACAAGTAAATTCAATTGTAAATAGCGATATAAATAAATGTTTAGTAGCGGACAATTTCACGAAATATTTCGGCGGGAATTGTGCCACCCGTTATCTTGGAATCCATGGGGGTAAAATCGTCGTTCCCCATCCAGACACCAATTATCAAATCAGGCGTTGCGCCAACAAACCAGGCATCGCGATTTTCATTACTTGTACCGGTTTTTCCGCCCAGAACACCATCTGCACGCGCGCGACCGCCCGTTCCACCCGGCGCAATTACATCCGCTAACAACGCCGTCATAGATTCAACCGTGTGCGGTTGCAATATCGTGATTGGGTCAGACGGATTACGTTCGTAAATAATGCGACCAGACATGTCTGTGATTTTGGTAATCGAATATGGGCGCACCGATTGCCCATTGTTCCAAATAACAGCATAGATATTAGTCAGGTCCAGCAAACTCATTTCCGACGCGCCCAAAACAGTTGAATATTCACGACGTAATTTCGTGCCAACCCCCAAACGGCCCGCCATCGACAAAACAGAATCAATGCCATAAAGTTCGGTCAATTTTAAGGGAACAGAATTTACACTTTTGGCGAACGCCGTTGCCAATGTAATGTCGCCATAGTACCGTTCGTTATAATTTTTTGGGTTATAGTCGCCAATTGCAAATGGGGAATCATTAACATAACTGTCTGGCAACAAGCCATTTTCAAGCGCAACCAGATACACAACGGGTTTGAATGCACTGCCCGGTTGGCGCGGGGATGTGACGCGATTAAATTGGCTGTGCTGATAATCAGTCCCACCAGACATTGCGCGGATTGCACCATCGGGGGTCATGGCGACGACTGCGCCCTGGTGCGGGGCAACGCGATTAGGTAAAATCGAGGCAACACGATCCTGAAAATCCATATCCAATGTGGTGTACACATACATATCAGCATCAAATGTGCCAATTGTGGATTTTAACTCGTCCATTACAAAATCTGTCCAGTATCGATACAGGTTTGTATCGCCCGTTCCGGTTGCAGGCTGTAATGATTGGGCGGCGGCGCGTGCCTGGTTTATGGTGATATAGCCCTGGTGCACCATTTGGGTTAATACTGTGCGAGCACGCGTGATATTTTTGTCTGGATTACGCAGGGGACTGTATGTGGTTGGCGCCTTTAACATGGCAGCGATTTGCGCAGATTGACCGATTGACATCTTGGTCGCAGGCACACCAAACATCGCACGCGACGCAGCATCAATACCACGCAACCCACCAACCAATGATACGCGGTTCATATATAAATCCAAAATTTGATTCTTGTTAAATCGGTTTTCCAACCAATATGACAAGATTAGTTCCTGGACCTTGCGAGAAATCTTTTTTTCGCGCGATAGAAATATGTTTTTTGCCGTTTGCTGGGTAATGGTAGAACCGCCCGAAGCCATACGCCCCGATGCCAGATTGCCAAATACTGCACGCGTTATGCCGCGCATATCAATTGGACCATGTTCGAAAAATCGTTTGTCTTCGATGGCGACGATTGCCTGCCATACATGTGGGGGAAGTGTTTCAACAGATACCGGTGTTCCCATAATGCGGTTGGCACTGCGGATTTCGTTTCCATCCTGGTCCAGGAACACAACCGCCGCATCACGCGTTTCGTGCAAAATCGCATCCAATGACGGCATGCGCAGGTAAATCACCGCAACATAGCCAGCAACACCAATACAGGTCAATAAAAACAGATTAAAACACCATACAAACAATCGCCGTTTGAATGACGGTTTTGGCGTTTCCGTATCAAGTGCGCGTTCTGTACGACGTGGCAAGTCTTTTCCCCTTTGGTTCATAGGAATGTTAACACAAACAACTTGCGTTTTGCAAAAGTTTATATTTATAATCTTAGCACAGAATAAAAGGAATGGGGAATATGAAAAAATTAGCATTTATTTTGGCAGTCATGACCGCAATGCCCGCGATGGCACAAGATTACTGGGATGACGAATATGATTATGAATATGATACACCTGCGTCAACAACAGTGAAACGCGACAACTATGTCGGAATCAGATTACATAAAAACGAAAGTATCGCATTCAAATACGATAAAAATGGCGGCAATCACACCACATTCAGCAAAGACAACTGGGGATTTGGCGCAGTTGTAGGCAACCGTCTAAGCGACCATGTAAAGATTGAATTTGAAACAATGTATACCGGCGCAAAATACACCAAGCGTAATACAGATTTTGACTTTGATGTTTGGGCAAACATGCTGAATGTCTATCTGTTCCAGGAATACGCAGACGCAATTGCACCATACGCGGGTCTGGGTATTGGATTCGCCAGCATTTGGGGCGACGTTAATGCCGCGTATGGTCATTTGTCAGATTCTGTGTTTGATTTGTCGTACAGCGCAATGATTGGTGTGAACTTTGCATTGAACGATCGTGTTGATTTGAATCTGGGGGTTAAATATCAATACTATGGCGAAGTTGAACACAAACTGCATGGTAAAGAATACGCAACAACCGATGTAGACGCGACCGAATTTTACTTTGGTGCCGCATATAAATTCGGGATGTAGGCGGATTCTTTTTCCGTTGTGTTATTTATGTGAATTTTCTATAATTCGGGTATGAAAAACATACCCGATTTATTTATTTTATCTGAACATGCCGATTTACTGAAAAAATTACAGGAATGGGATGTGGCATATCATCAAAATGACGCACCCATCGTCGATGACGCAACGTACGACGCTGTAAAAAAACGCGCGCTGGAAATCGAGGAAATGTACCCTGAATTGGCGGTTGGGGGCGCATCCACCCACGTTGGGGCGGCGGTTTCTGATAAATTCAAATCACATCGACACAGTGTGCCGATGTTGTCTATATCCGACGTTTTTAACGAGGCCGAGGTAGCAGACTGGTTCAACAAACTGACCAGCAAAGATTTATTCATCGAGTTAAAAGTAGACGGCGTTTCGTATGCTGCACGTTATGAAAATGGTGTATTGGTGCGCGGGCTGACCCGGGGCAGCGGCGTCGAAGGTGAAGATATCACAGAAAATCTAAAAACCATACCCGATATTCCACAGAAGTTATCTGGAACATATCCAGACGTTATTGAAATACGCGGCGAAGTCTATATGAAACGCGCAGATTTTATCGCGCTGAATGCCGAGTCGGAAAAGCAGTTCGCAAATCCACGCAATGCGGCGGCAGGGTCGCTGCGCCAACTGAATCCGGCGATAACCGCAACCAGAAAACTGAGTGCATTCGCGTACACATATGGCGAAATTTCCGCGCGTGATTTCGCAACCCAATCTGAATACTTTGATAAATTAGAATCGTGGGGATTCAAAACCACACGCGAATGGGCACACCATGCGCATAACATGGATGAAATTCAGGACGTCTATAACCGTACCATGCTAATTCGACCAGATATACCATTTGATATTGATGGACTGGTGTTAAAAGTTAATGATATTTCAATCCAAGAAAAAATGGGCAGTCGCGCAAACAGTCCACGATGGGAAGTCGCATATAAATTCCCCGCCGCGCGCGCAATAACAACCCTGCGCGATATTACGATACAAGTGGGGCGTACAGGTGTTCTGACCCCAGTGGCAGAATTAGAACCAATCAACATTGGTGGCGTGGTTGTG
>JBKSMY010000026.1:0-9527 GCA_046882065.1 Alphaproteobacteria bacterium
TCTTGTCCGGCACCGCTGTTAACGGTTTGGCATGCTGAATCTGGTACCCAAACCTGGACCGGCGAAGGTTGGGGTGATTGCGTAATTGAAAAATGTTTGTCGAATTATGAACTTCGGAACAACATATGCGAACCCATGACACAGCCTTGTCCGGCACCGCTGTTAACGGTTTGGTATGCTGAATCTGGTACCCAAACCTGGACCGGCGAAGGTTGGGGTGATTGCATAATTGAAAAATGTTTGTCGGGTTACGAACTTCGGAACAACATATGCGAACCCATCTAAGGATAAAAATCCCCCCCCAAACGGGGGATTTTTAATTATAAATAACAGGTGTACGGGTGCGTACATTTGTGTTCTGAAAATCTGCTAGTAAATATTTTGCGCCCGGGACGACGGAAAAAATAACAATTTTATGATATTTTTATAGTTGACAGATAGTTTCTTTGTGTTAACTTGTGTATAACATGAAAGAAAACAAAAAGAATTTATTAGATTCTGCGCTATTTGCTAAAATCCTGGCGGCAATTAATTCTGGCCGGGTGTCTGTCTATATAGACCCAGATGGCATGATGCGTGAATACACCGTCTTTATGCCTGACGACAGCCTGCTCTGCATGACCATAGAAGTTTCCTATGATTGTTGCAATTATATCATATCAATAGATGAAGAAGATATTGCGAATGTCGATGTGCCTGGGGCTAATAAAAACGCAGACCCTGTCCGTGACGCGGTGCTTAAATTGTTTAAAATTTGTTCCAGCAAGGTTATATGGCAAGAAATGAATGGCCAGTTAATGCGTATGCTGTCCGGGAAAACACGCAAAATGTATTCTTAAATTGCGCGCACAACGCGACAAAATGTCACACCATAAACAGCCGCTGCACCCGCGCGAATCAAAACGCGTCGCAGTTCTGAAAATGTTGCACCGCTGGTCATAACATCATCAACTAATAAAATCTTTTTCCCGCGAATCTTATCTGGATGGACAACATAAAACACACCGCGGATATTTTCGGCGCGTTCGCGTGCAGTCTTGTGTCCCATGTCGTCGCGATATTTACGACGAACAGAATCGTGGTCGATTTTAATCCGGGTTGCGCGTGCAATCGGGCGCGCCAACAAGGTTGCCTGATTGTATCCACGTTTGAACAACCGTCGTCGTGCCAATGGAACGGGCATAATTATATCTGCATCAATTTCGATATCGCGCATCGCCCACATCATTGCGCGTGACATAAAACGTGCGTATTGAATCCGTCCGCCATGTTTGAATGGCAGCATTGCACCACGCGATGCGTCATCATATACACATGCAGACCGTATCCAATCAAGTTCAGATTTGCCTGCCGCGCAAACTGGGCACAATGGCGTTCCGCCTAAATCCAAATCTGCCGGAAATGGATATCCACATTTAACGCATTTTGGATTTTCAATCCAGTTTATCGCCGTCCAACATTCTGCGCACAGTTCCCCATGTGTTGATACCGGCGTACCACAAAGTGGACACGCCGGCGGAAACAGAAACTCTAATATTTTATGAAATAATTTTACCACGACATACTTTTATATGTTTTATTATCAATCGTATCACCAAATATATCGCGTTTTTGCTTAGTCAATGTTTCATATTGATCGCTGGAAATAATACGCAATACAAATCCAGACTCATCACGATTGGACAGAACTGGCACAATACGCTGTTGTGAAACACCGTTGTCTGTCAAAACCTGTTCGACAATTGCCAAACGACGCGCCGCCAATTTGCGCCCATCTTTGGTTTTTGTCATGCTCTCTGGAATTGCCAACTGAATTGCGCGTGTTGGCTTGCTGACAACGATGCCAGCATATTCCGTCAACAGGTTGTAATTTGCGCGCGACAGGGCAGAATCTTCGTTGCGGAATTTGATTTTGATTTCCAGTGGTCTAATACCGCCGCCTTCGGAAATGTCGCGCTGCGCGGTAAAACCTTCGATTGATGAAGACATATCGCTGGCCACATCGAAACGGTCATCAATTGCATATGTTGATAAATGTTTGTTTTCTGACAAGAATGTTTTTCTGAATGCCTGACGCAGTTCCGCAGGACTCATTTTTGTCATATCGTCGCGAACCGCAACAATTTGTGGCGAAGTGTTTTTCTCAACGCTGCGCACAATAACATCGTCGTCCATTGGCACAACCAGACGACGCAATGATACGTTCTCAGGTTCGCTTTTTGTTTGTGTTTTTGCCACGCGAACAGGTTCGACTGTTTTTGTTTCGGCGATTGGTGCCGCGATAACGCGATTCGATACGTTGCGCATACTTTCTTCGGCGCGTTTTTGTAATTCGTTCAGTCGTGCAATCTGATTATCAATTTCAGACATTGGTGCAGCGATTGTTTTTGTTTCTACGACTGGCGCTGCGACCGCAAACTTTTTATCCAAACTTTCTTCTGGTAACAAACTGTCTGAACGAATCACAGAAAATTCATTTGAGTTTGGCATGCGCAATGCGAAATCCGCAACATTGTTGCCTGTGTTTTTTGCCCATAAATCATTGCTGGGGCGACGTGGTGCCAAAACGTCATTTGATGCAATCAGTTGTTCACCTGTGTCGACCGATTTTTGTTTTGGTGCAACGGTTGTTTTAGTGCTGCGCGCAACCACGGTTTTTTTGCGTGTAGATTCTGCCTGTTTTTTTGTTGGTGTTTTTACGTCTTCACCAAACGCGCTGCGCGCGGAAACCGCCCCAGACGCGATGTTCACGACCGGCAAACGTGCGGCTGCAACCGTTGGCAACATAACAAGCAATGATAATACGCTGATTGTAAAATGACGCATAATTCCTTTCCTTCCTGTTCCAATCATAGAACAAATGGCGAATCGCACGCAAGCAGAAAATACTGTTTTAACGACAATACCTTGCATAAAAATAAATGATTGTTATAATTTGTGCGAACAACAAAACAAAGGATGTTTTTCTATGCTGAAAAAAACGGATGTAGTGTTATTTGATTTTGATGGAACATTGTCTGGGTTGGATTCGAATGTTGCGTTTGCGCGTTATTGTTTTCGCCGCAGTATTCGTCCATGGTTTTACCTGCCATTGATGGCTGTTTGTGGAATTGCGCGTTGGGTAAATCCAGATGGTGTATGGTGGCGTGAAAACATTCGTCGTTTTATGACGCCTGCGTTGGTGAAAAAGTATGCGTCCGGATTTATTAAACAGCACAAGCGCGAACGCTTTGGCTGGGCCAAGGAAAAGGTTCAATCTGAACGCGATGCAGGGCGCAAGGTTTTGATGATTTCGGCAAGTCCTGATTATCTGTTGCCGGCATTGGTGCGCGACATGAAATTTGATGCGGTTTTCTGTTCCAAAATGGACAAGAAAAAACCATGGAAATATGAATTTTTGTGCTGGGGTAAAAACAAAGTGTTGGTGATGGACGAATGGGCGCGCGAAAACAAGATTATTCCACATGTCGTTCGCGCGTATTCAGACAGCAAATCTGATATGCCTATGATGGAAATCGCGGACGAACAGGTTTGGATTGATAAGAAAACCGGTCTGCGAAAATAGTCCTGATGAATATTTTAGTCAATAATGTTAAAGTGTTTCTATGATATTGATGGAAACACTTTTTGATTTAATCAGTGCATCTGCGGGTGCGATTTGTGGCGCAATATTTGCGTTCTTTTTGAATCACCGTAAAACTAAATCCATGTCATCCCAGTTGGTGGTCAGTCGCCAAGCATTAGAAAAAATTAAATTAGAAAATGAATCGCTGTTAAAGCAGATTCATGATAAGGAAAACCTTATTTTGCAAATGCAGATGGAAATTCTTGGGGATAAAACCGTTCAAACACGCAAAACAAAAAAATCTAAAAACTAAATATTTGCAAATGTGTCTTTTTTGTCTTAAAATTTAGTCATTATGAAATTCAAAAAATTCTTGCGCATATTGTTGAATATATTCTTTTGGATGTTTGTCGCGGGTATTGCATCCCTTGCGGCATTGATTTTGATATATGGTAATGATTTACCTGACTATAAAAAATTGGCGACATATGCGCCACCGGTTGCAACGCGTCTGTATGCGTCGGACGGGTCTTTGTTGCAAGAATACGCCGAAGAACGTCGTGTGTTCATCGACTATGCGGATTTGCCACCAATGTTGGTAAATGCCTTTATCGCGGCCGAGGATCAAAATTTCTGGACACATCCTGGTATTGATGTCCAGGGCATAACCCGTGCTTTGGCGAATAATGCTTTGCGTGCGATGGGGCGCGACGCAACATTGTCGGGTGCGTCAACCATCACCCAACAGGTTGCAAAAAATTTCTTTTTAACATCCGATCGTACAATTTCGCGTAAAATAAAAGAGGCTATACTTGCCTTGCGTCTGGAACGCAGTTTTTCAAAACAGCATATTTTGACCTTGTACATGAATCAGATATTCTTGGGTGCGCGCGCATACGGTGTTGGGTCGGCTGCATTGATGTATTTTAACAAGCCTGTATCTGAATTATCGTTGGCGGAATGTGCGTTCCTTGCGTCTTTGCCAAAAGCACCAAACAATCGTACCCGTGCGGTTGAACGTCGCAATTACGTTTTGCGTCGCATGGTAGAAGAAGGCTTTATCACCCGCGCCGAAGCGGATGCTGCCGCCGCCGAAGAACTAAATATCAACAGCGGCTTTACCGCCCAAATGGAAGAAGACTTTCAATATTTTGCCGAAGATGTTCGTCGTCAGTTGCTGGGAACGATTGGGCGTGAAACCCTGTATAACCAGGGTCTGTATATCAAGACAACGATTGTTCCTGAATTACAACGCGCTGCCGCCGCCGCATTGAACAAAGAATTAGATGCGTATAACGCCGGGCGCAGTGAAAAACTTCAGGGTGCGATTATTGCGATGAATCCACACACGGGTCGCATTGTTGCCATGACAGGTGGCCGTTCATTCCGCGAAAGTTCATTTAATCGTGCAACCCAGGCATATCGCCAAATTGGTTCAACAATAAAACCGTTTGTTTATCTGGCTGCGTTGGAACGTGGGTACAGTCCACAAACGATGATTCTTGATGCGCCGATTGTTGGTTGGCGTGAAAATGATACGTTATGGAAACCTGAAAATTATGATAAAAAATTCCTGGGCGATGTGCCATTGCGTCTGTCGCTGGAAACATCACGAAATGTTCCGACTGTGCGTCTGGTGGAACAGATTGGCACGCAAAACGCTATCCAGGCTGCGCAACGTTTTGGCGTATACCCAGACGACTTAAAGAATGTAAATTTATCAATGGCATTGGGGTCTGGCGAAACCACGCTGGAAAAGTTGGTTTTGGGGTATTCTGCGTTTGTCAATGGTGGTCGTGCGATTCAGCCGAAACTGGTTGACTATATCGAAGACAGATATGGTCGCTTAATAGATGGTACACCAACCCAGATTGTCGATTGGACAGACGATTTATTGCCACCTGAATCGGCAGACGAATCTGAACCGTTGTCAGACCCGCAAAGTCTGTACCAGATGGTGTCGATATTACAGGGCGCAGTTGAACGCGGTACCGGGAAACAGGCGCGTGTCTCTGGACATACGATTGCGGGTAAAACGGGCACGTCCAACGATGTCAAAGACGTGTGGTTTGTTGGTTTTTCGAAAAATTTAATCGCCGGTGTTTACCTGGGGTTTGATACGCCTAAGTCATTGGGGCGCGGCGCGGGTTCTCATATGGCGGCGCGTGTATTTGCAGATTTTATGCGTGTTGCATTGGCAAATGAAAAGAATCAACCGTTTGCTGTTCCTGACGGCATGACATTTATGCGTGTAAATCGCCGCAGTGGCGCCGCTGCAACTGCCGACCCAGACGGCACAATTATACAAGAAGTATTCAAACCGGGCCAGTCTCCAAACCCAGCGCCACGCAAAAAAGCGGTCGGTTCCAATGCGGTTGTTGGCGGTGTATTTTAATTCTTATAATAACATTTGTTTATAAAATCTTTTGTGATAGAATGTCAGCATAAGGAAAGGATTTTTTATGCTGACAGACTACTTTTTGAATCAAGGATTTTCATTTTTTGCCAGTGGCTGGACACAATTTGCGGGCGGTTTCTTTGTGTCTTTTATGATAATGCTGATATTTGGTCGCGGCTTTATTCGCGCAATGCGCAATATTCAGAAAAAAGGCCAGCCAATCAGCGAAAACGTTCCAGAATCGCACCGTCAAAAGGCGGGTACCCCAACAATGGGTGGTATTTTGGTAATTGCGGCGATTTTGGTGGGCGCGTTGCTGTTTATGCCGATGTCGAATCCGACGGGGTGGATTGCGCTGGCGTCCTTGGTGATGTTCGGGGGGCTGGGCTTTGTTGATGATTATAAAAAGGTTGCATCACAATCTAAAAAGGCATCAAATGGTCTGTCGCCCTTAACGCGCTTGTTGGTCGAAGGTATATTCGTCGTAATCCTTGCGTATTTGATTAACAAGACCATGCCACCATATATCCCAGAATATTCTTTGGCGATTGGTGCAGGTATTATTTTGCCACTTGGGTTGTTGTATTATGTGTTTGCGTACTTTGTAATTTGCGGTGGTGCGAATGCAACAAATATCACAGATGGTCTGGATGGCATGTTGGCAAAATTATATATGCCAGTATTAGTTGTTTTGGTTGTGGCCTTATACGGTGCAACGCGTATTGGCTTTATGGACACGGTAATGTTCCTGCCGATGGCGAACGGTCTGTATGGTGTTCTGGGGGCGGCGTTTGGTGCGGTACTTGGTTTCCTGTGGTATAATTCCAAGCCTGCGTCTATCTTTATGGGGGATGTTGGTTCGCTTGCGTTGGGTGGATTTATGGGTACTGTTGCGATGCTGTTAAAGTCTGAACTGATTATGGGTATTGCTGCTGGTATGATGGTACTGATACTGTTGTCGTCCTTTATCCAGACGATGTGTTTCAAAATAACGCGCAAAATGACAGGAACCGGCCGTCGCGTATTTCTGCGTGCGCCATTGCATCATCATTTTGAAGAATTAGGTTGGACTGAAACAAAAATTGTTGAACGCTTTTTTATCCTGTCAATACTGTTTTCTGGCCTGGCGCTGGTGTTGTTAAAATTTGCATAAACCAAGGGCAGGGTGGAAAAGTATGTTCAAATTGACGCGAAATGATGACAGTAAATTAACCAGTTGGTATTTTGAAATAGACCGTCGCCTGCTGGGCTGTGTTTTGTTGTTGATTGCATTGTCGTCAATATTTGTTGTTTCGGCGGGTTCTGTTGCGGCGGAACGTATTGGTATGCCGTGGTATTTTTATTTGGTCAAGGCAATACCCTTTTATTGTATGGGATTGGTGTTTTTATTTGCGTCCAGTTTCCTGACCAAGAAACAGGTTTTGTTATTGGCGGGGGCAGATTTGGCGTTTGGATTGGCGTTGTTGCCACTGACGGTTGTTGCGCCACATATGATTAACAATTCGGCGCGCTTTGTATCGTTTGGTTTTTTTAACATTATGCCTGCTGATATTATGAAACCTGGTTTTATCATAATGACGGCATATTTTCTGGCCCGAATGAAGGACAGATACGGCACAAACATATTTTTTAACAAAGAGGCATGGCGTTTCGACACATGGCTCAGTTGGGTATATTATCTGGCGTTATTTGCGTTAACTGTATTTATTGTGTTTAACCATCCTGACTTTGGTACCGCGGTACTGTATTTATTAGTATTCTGTGCCATGGTTTTTGTTGCGGGGTTGCCACTGGTTTTGATACCTGTGTTTGCTGGTGTTGGTGCATTGATGTTGACGGTTGCGTTTTTTACATTGGGACACGTTCAGCGACGTTTGATTGCGCACTTTACAGGTGCGGGCGACACATACCAGGTTGATAATTCGGTTGATTCAATTCGTCATGGTGGGTTGCTGGGGTCTGGTGATGACGCGTTTGTAAAACAGTATCTGCCCGACGTGCACACGGACTTTATATTTGCGGCAATTGCCGAAGACCTTGGCGCGATAATGGCATGTGGTTTGCTGGTGCTGTTGTTATTTGTATTTCGTCGTCTGATAACGAATGCGACAAATGCGCGTGATTTATTTGTTTTGTATGCAACGGGTGGTACGGCGGCATTATTTGGAACTCAAATCTGCTTTAACATGTTGACGACATTAAATCTGTTCGCGCCCAAGGGTATGACGTTGCCATTCATATCATACGGGGGCAGTTCGCTGTTGGCGTATTGCCTGTTGTTTGGCATGGTTCTGGCAATTGTGCGCGAAGATAAATGGAAACAATAAGAAAAATAACAGGGGTGTAAGTTATGAAAGTTTGGATTGCGACAGGTGGCACAGGTGGACATGTTTATCCTGCGTTAAGCGTGGCGGAATGTCTGCATGCGCGTGGTCATAAAATAACAATTTCGTGTGACGGACGTGTGCGTGATATGGTGCGTCGTGGCGCGCCTGCGGGTGTTCGTTTTGCGCATGTTTGGGCATCGGGTGTTGGCGCAAAAAGCCGTATCAAACAAATGTGGGCGCTGACCAAGATTGCGGTTTCTGCAACTGCGTTAACATTGCGCTTTATGGTGTTTCGTCCTGATCGCGTTGTTGCGTTTGGTGGGTATGCGTCTGTGCCGGCGGTATTTGCGGCGCACGTTTGGCATGTTCCGACATATCTGCACGAACAAAACGCAGCAATTGGTCGTGCGAACAAGTTTGCAATGCGCTGGGTAAAAACCTTGATGACCAGTTTTCCAACTGTGTCCGGTGTTCCAAACGCCACGACGCGCGTTGTTTATACGGGGTTGCCGGTTCGTAGTGATTTTATTGCGGCGTCAAACGCACCACTGCCTGGCGAATCTAAATTATTGATAACGGGTGGTTCTCTGGGGGCGCAAATTCTGGACGAAGTTGTGCCGACCGCAATCGCTTCAATGAAAAATAAAAAGATTTTTGTCACGCATCAGACGCGTCCAGAAAATGTAGAACGTCTGCAGCGGTTTTATGCGGAAAACAAAATTCGCGCGAACGTTCTGTCTTTTATTCATGACATGGCGGGTGCGATTGCTGGTGCAGACCTGGTAATTGGGCGCAGCGGGGCCAGCACGGTCATAGAATTACAAACCATTGGTCGTCCTGCGATATTAGTGCCATTGAACATCAACCCAGACCAGGCGGCAAATGCTGCATCATTTGCCAAGACTGGTGGTGGTTTTTCGATTGAACAGTCTAAATTCACACCACGTTGGTTGTCATCAACCCTGACGGAATTGTTTGACAATCCATCACGTCTTGAAAAAATGGCGCACAAGGCGCATATTGAAAACAATGCTGTTGACTTAATTTGTGATGAAATAACAAAATAAAACAACCGCCATTTGGCGGTTGTTTTATTGTTTTAAATTTTCTGCAACAAAATTCCAATTAACTAAATTATTCAAAAACGAATCAATAAAATCTGCGCGTTTATTCTTGTAATCTAAATAGTACGCATGTTCCCACACATCCAGGTTTAATATCGGTTTCATATTATGTG
>JBKSMY010000027.1:0-44242 GCA_046882065.1 Alphaproteobacteria bacterium
TATGGATGCGCCTTCCAGGTGCTGGACCAGATGCATTGCAGCAACATTATCGGATTCCATCCAGTCTAAAATTCGCCCCATCATAGATTCTATGTATTTGGCACTAAGATGTTTGTTTCGGCGAAATTTATTTTCGTTTATCAGGTGGGTTATATCGCGCACCAATCTCGACAGAATTTGTTCTTGTTCAACCCCCAGGACTGAATTTTGACTGTTTCGGTATAGCAATGTGTCCAGATCATTATGATATTCATGCAGTTTGTTCAAAATATTTGGTGTTAATTTCAGACGTTTTGAAATTTCCGGCGTGCGCCAAATCAGCATTCGATTCAGGTTTTCAGTTGTTAATTTGCTGCGTACACTCATTGACTCTCGCAACAGTTCGATAATATTCAACATCAGCACATTTAATTTGTCTGTCATGCTGTTAATCATTGTTTGCTTCATTTGATTTGCGATACGCGAATTTGTGTAATCGTACAACAGGAAAACCAACGGAATAGACAGCAAAGATGCCGAAACGTTAATCGTTAAATCACGCAGGTTTTCGTTTGGTGCATTATCTATTGCGCCAGTGTATAAAATGATGCCACCCGCAATTGACATTAAATAGGGCAGGGATTTCAAAAAGAATGTACGCAAATTTATCTTCATACCCACATACTACACCATCTGTGTGAAATTGGATACAGGAACAATTGCCAGTCTATATCACATCATCGTGGGCATGACGCAAAGTTTTCGCAACGCGTGCAACAGATGCGTTTTTTATTTCACATCTGTCACGAATAAACAATACAGCCCACAATCCGATTGCCACCAAAATCGCCCCCAGTATCAATATACTGTATCGCCAACTGCCCAGCGTTCCGCCCAGTCCAATCAGCAGGCATGTGAATACATAGACTATATTATCGCCTATGCTGTACAAAGACAAGATTACTGCGCGATATGCCTGGGGCAAGAAATCCTGAAAGCGCGAATACATTAACACATATAAAGCCGCAAACAATACATACGATGCACCCAACAGCCACAACCCTGATACCGAATAGAATATAGCGAATAAAACATAGCCCAACCCCGCGACACAAATTGTTGAATACAACATCCAGTCAGGGATTTTTTTGAATCTGTACGCAAACGTCTGTCCCAATACAGTACAGCCCAGGATAAAGAACTGAACCAATCCAACAAATGCGATTGGCAATCCGATTTCGACGCCAATCGGACTCAGATAATCGTCCAGATAACATATGTTGCTGACCAACAAGGTCAAAACCATCATCAGGAAAATGCACGGGGTGCGTACACAAATTCGGGTTCCAGTTTTAAACAAAGTTAAAAAGTGTGTCTTGCGCACATGTTTTCGTTTGGTGTTTTGATGCGCCCGTGGTTTTATCCGCCACAGGAAAAATACCGACATTCCCAATATTGCGACAGAAATATAGGTAACCCATTCATACCCCAAAAACATTAACAGTGACCCAAAAGCAGACAATGCGCCACCTGCTGCAACGACGTTGGATCGGACACCCAACACGCGCGCATAAATATCGTGGTGTCGTCTTGCGCGCAGTTCATCGTACAACATGCCTTCGAATGCGACGTTCCAAAACGCTGATTGTACGCCCCATAAAAACATGCCCGTTGCGAACCCTAAAAAGTTAGGATATACCAGCCATAATATAAACGCCACAGCCTTTAAGCCCTGGGCGAAAATCATAGCATGTTTTTGTCCCAGTTTATTTGTCATCCATGTGACGGGGATTTGCGTCATAAAAGTCCCAACGGACAGAATGATAAACATAGAAGATAATTGTAAATCAGATATCCCATGCGCCTGCATAAAAATTGCATAGACCGGCGATAAAAACATCAACTTATTTAAAAACGAAAACGCATAAATATTCGATAAAAATTTGCGCAAAGATGATTTCTTTTTCATAATCCCATACCTGTTTGTGGGATTATAATCATTAACAGAAAAAAATCATAGTATAAATTACGCTGTTGGCAATTTATTTACACCACATCGTCCACGCATGAACAAAACAGCCCACAGTCCCAACGCAATCATCGCGCCGCCCAGAATAATGATGCTGAAACGCCAACTGCCCAGCGTTGCCCCCAGCCCAACTATACTGCACACAATCATGTACAAGGCATAGTTTATTGTCGTGTAAAATGACAGCACCAGCGACCGATGACGTGGTGGTGTCATGTGCTGGAACTGGGAATACAGTAATGTATAAATCCCATAAAACAGCATATACGCAACGCCCATAATCCACAATGCGCCTGCATTGTAAACGGCGCCAAATCCAATAAATGCGACCCCCACTAAACTAATCAGCATATACAAAAAAATTCTGGATATATTGGCGAATTTATACGCAAAGCGTTGCCCGATTGTTGCGCACCCCAACAGGAACAGCGAAATAATCCCTACATATTCAGTTGGGATTCCGACCTGCAGCCCAATTGGGCTTAAAAAGTCATCCAGATACGGAATATTTATCACCATCAATGTCAGCATCATTACCGACATCAAACACGGCGTGTTCAGGCAAACCTTGATTCCCATGCGAATTAATTTTCGCATTGAAACCATTTTGACCTGCTGGGTGGCAGTTAGTGTCGGACGATACGGCACCGCCAACAAACAAATCATAGAAATCAATATCGCTGCGACCGATGCCCACGTCACCCAATCGTACCCCATAAACATCAGCAACGAACCAAACGCGGACAGTGCGGTTCCAACTGATTCATATGTTGCCTTGCGTCCCAAGATTTGTGAATATTTGCGTCGCGCCCCATACGCAGACACGGAATCATACACCAGTCCTTCGAACGCGACGCTGCGAAATCCGGCCTGAACGCCCCATAAAAACATCCCAATTGCAAACCCTGGGTAATTTGGCGCACCCAGCCACAGCAGTATCGCAAAAGCCTTTAAAATTTGCCCAACCATCATAGACCAACGTTGTCCCAACCGATTTGTGATATATGTGATTGGCGCTTGCCCTAAAATAGTACCTATGGCAGAAATTATAAACATAGTGGACAGTTGCAAATCGGTTAAACCGTTTGCCTGCATAAAAATTGCATAGACGGGTGTCAGCAATAAAAACTTATTAAAAAACGAAAACCCGTACAGCGAAATCAGCAATCTTTTCATAAGCCGTCCTTTCCAAGAAAAATATAATCAAATTCCACAAAAAAGTACAGAAAATATTGAAAATTTGTCAAATATACACTATAATAAACAAGATAGATAAAGGTGCGATTGATATGGCTAATATGAAAGATTTTTTGACTGCTTATTACAACAGGCTGATATTTCGTGAAATGTCGCACGAGCAATTTGTGCAATTTTGTGGCTATATCAAAGATAAAAAGGCAACCGACAACCAGAAAATCTGGGCGGAAGAATTATTAAAAAAAGACCCCGTAACAGGTGAGTTTGAAACCGTACCTGGAACAAATATTTACGTAAGAAAGGATTTGCCCGAACCGCAAGACCCAGCGGACGAAATGTACCTGGGGGCAGACGATAAAGAATGGAAAAAGCTGTTCAAAGCATTTCAGACCGCCTTTCAGTCAATGGATGGTGCCAAGAAAAGCTTTAAGTATAACGATAAGGCCACGAAATTCCTGGAACGGTATTTTGGTTCTCATGATAGCGGCGGAATAACGATACAGCATCTGTTCCAGTACACTAAAGCAACCGTTGCAGGCAAGCAAAAAATTGGTCCAGCCCCCGCGGGGTCAAATATTGTCACATTACATGGTTTTTTGACCAAGTATAAAAATCGTTTGGAACTGCAGTTGAAAAACTGGGGATTGTTAACAGACGATTTTTCATATGATGATTTGTTGGGTGGAATTGCATCGGAAAAATATAACAAAAACCCAAAATTCAGAAAGAATCTGGAAAAAGTTGCCCAGGTTATTGACGGTTATATCGCAGGCGACACAACCATGCAACAACGTCTGGGGATTACAAATCCATCGGAAATCCCAGATTGCAGTGATACGTCCACATGGTTTGACGATGACAATATCTCGGTATTTCGTCTGGAACAATTCAAACACGAATACAGAACACTGCTGGACACCCTTCGTCACGAATCCAAAATACGCGAGGTTTTTGAGCAATATGACGACGGTAAAATTTCTGGCCCGTTGAACAAGGCGATACAGAATCAGTCATACGACGACCCCAAAAGCGATGATTATGTCCTGCCAAAGCGCGAAGATACTCTGACCTTGCCGGAACGCTTGTCTGAATGGTGGGGCGATACATATTCCGATTGCCTGGAAAAATACGCCAAACTAAAGGGCGACGAACTATTCTTTTCTTTGGAAGCCAAGGCGATATGTAAACACTTGCGCAAAGATTTAAAAAAGACGGACGGGTTGGACGGTGTATTGAAAAACATTGGCGCCGCCAAAGACAAACTGCAATCCGCACGTGATTTCAAGGCAAAAAAGCATCTTGAATGGTTTGACAAGACGCTGAACGCATTGAAAAACGACCCAAAATTATCCAAGGTCTGGGCCGGTGCTTTGAAAAATGGCACGCATATGCAGGCGTTGGTCAAAGAAATCATGATACGCGCAATCAAAGAAGGCAAAAAGGACGAAGCCAAGACCGCGTTGGAACTGATTTCCGTATTACATTACGACTATACCACCAGCAAGATTATGGATGCCCTGGGCAAAGAAAAACTAAGCATCTTTTCTGATGGAAAATTGTCTTGGAATAAAAACGAGGGTATGAAATTCGTTACAACTGCGCTAGACAAAAGTATTAAAACCGCATTTATGGGTATCGGATACGGTATCACCATGATTGGCAACGCAATCAATTTATCGGGCAGCAAGATTAAACAATATTCTGATAAAAGTGGAAATTTCGCGGCCGAACACAACGCCTATTTAGACAAACAGGCCGCCGACAAGGTGGCGCTTGAAAGCTTGCTGACCAGTGAACGCGCACAACAAGCCACAACCCAAGCCACCGTTGATGGAATACGACGTGGGCGAACATACGATGTCGCAAAAACAGATATCGAAGCAGAACTTGGAACCCTGGACGGGGATGTCGCCACAACCCAGGCGGCATTACAGCAACAGATACAAGACTTTACCAATGTTGTGGTTGACGATGCTACGGGAACGCCCCGTATAACAGACCGCGATGATATCAATGCAATAAGTGCTTTTTTAAACGAAGTAAATTCAGATTTGGCCGGCGCCACTACGATTGCTGTTCCTGTGCTGAATACACCAACTGTGACGGTTGGCCCAACAACATATGACCTGGATCATATGATGCGTCGGATATTGTTGCGTCGTCGCGTTTTGGCGGCCAGAACATCTAGCCGTGATTCAAAACAATCAGAATTGGATGACCTGGTAAATGGTACCGAATTATTGACGCAGTTAAATGACCAGATAACCAGACACGCCGACGAAGTGCGCAATTGGGATGCCAATCATGTTGATGATTTGGAAGAATTGGTTAAATACTGGAATATGTTGGAAACAGGGCGAAACACCAAAACCGGGCCTATGTACAATTGGTTCAGAAATCTTAGTGCGAAAAACGCACAAAAGCGTTTTAATGGCCAGGTAAGCACCCTAATTGCTGGCTATAACAGTTCGCATTCTATCGCCGCCTAAGATGCTGGGCCGTTGTGCGCTAAATCTGTTGACAATTGGATGCCGTGTGTAATAATCCCCAAAAGGGGTTGATTATGACTACTATTCGCATTCCTTATGCGGTTGGCAATCTTGGCACTTTCGTCTTCAAAGAGATTTCTTATTCCGAATATGTAAAATATTCCCAGGCGATATCGAAATTACAGAATATCTATCAACAAAAATATTCGGGCGAAGTAAACGTTAGTGCCGAACTTGTCCGTTTGCGAAATGATTTGCGAAAAAAACACATACAAACGGAACCTTTGTATGTTGTCGCGAAACAACGCCTGGAAGATTTTAAAAAACGGCATCGTTCTATTCTTATCAAGGGCGAGTTGCTAGAAGAGGCAGAAGGCCATGAAAAACTTTCTTGGGTTTTTTCTTTCTCGTCCAAGGAAGCTGACCTTGCCAGACATTATGAAAAGTACAAGCATATATACGAACAACTGCGTGTATTACGGGGGGAGGTGCACAAATTGGAACCATACTCCAAAGAATTTATAAATGAAACCATGTCCCAAGAAGAAAGCAAAGCTAGATACTCGCTAGAATATCGCAATGAAATAAATCTTGAACGCTGGCACAAACAAAGGGACGAGGATATACGGGATGTAAATCGCATACTTGCCCCAGTCAGGATGTACAGCACGCTTATCCAGAATCTGACGGTCATTGCAAATGGCACGATATGCGATGTGTCATGCACTGCCTTGCCGATGTATGGTGGCCGACAACAAACTGTTCGACAAACGCTGATAAATCGTACAGCGCAAATTATACGCTAATACTTGATTTTTTCATCAATTTATGCTATAATACAAACATGCGTCATCGGAAACGGTGGCGTTTGTTTTTTATTTGCCCGCCCAACGGTGGGCGTTTTTTTATTTTCATGAAAATCAAAAGGATTATAAATGACTCGTGTACTTCAAATAAGACGCGGAACCACCGCACAAAACAACGATTTTACCGGATTGCCCGGCGAAATCACAATGGACACAGACGCAAAAACATTGCGTATTCATGACGGTGAAACATTGGGCGGATTTGCCTTGCAACGTGCAGATGTGGCGGCCCCTGGCGCATTTGATATAACAACAGTCCCTGATGAGTTTTGGTCGGAAATAGTTGGCAAATATGCGCCCGCGCCATTTTCAATTGTTGAATCAAAACTGTGTCCAATGAACAGCAACACCGCATATCTGAATTGTGTATTCGGTGGCGACAAAATGCCACACTTTGTTCGTGTTGCGTTGGTATGTAAAAACGACGAAGCGGGCTATGTCGCCGGCGATGAAGTCTGGGCATTTGGCATTGGCGAATGGTCAAATATGCAACCGAATTGTTTTATCGATAAAAATGGTCTGAATGTCCGCCTGATGGTGAATGCAGGTCGGTACTGGACGCATCGTCGCGATACAGGTGCGCCTGTGGAATTGACCGACGAAAACTGGAACATTTTATTCCGAGTTTATTATTGAAAACCGTCTGAAAGATTGCTATGCTGACCGCCGAAGAAGAAAAAAAGGATTCTACATGTACATACTTGCACTGAATTGTGGTTCTTCGTCCCTGAAGTATCAGGTCTTTGACGCGGACAGCAAAACCGCCATTGTTGGTGGAAACGTTGAAAAAATCGGTTTGCCAGATTCTTTTGTCACCCAGAAATATCCAGATGGCACAAAACAAAAGAAAGAATGCAGCATGCAAAACCATAACGAAGCATTAAACGTTGTTATGTTTATGCTGCGTGAAGCGTCTGTTGACATGAACGAGATTAAGGGTGTCGGCCACCGTGTTGTATTGGGCGGCGAAAAATTTGCGTCATCCGTTGAAATCAACGACGAAGTTATCAAGACGATTGATGAATTGTCCCAGATTGCCCCATTGCACAATCCAGCAGCATTGGTTGGTATTGTTGCGGCGCAACAGTTGTTGCCAAACGCGACCCAGGTTGCGGTATTTGATACTGCGTTCCACCAGACTATGCCAGATTATGCATATCGCTATGCTGTACCTCGTGCATGGTATTCTGAATTGGGCGTTCGTCGCTATGGATTCCACGGAACCAGCCACCTGTATGTTTCCAAGGTTGCAGCAAAATTATTGGGTAAACCCGCGAACGAATGTAATCTGATTACATTACATATTGGTTCTGGTGCATCTGCAACTGCAATCCGCAACGGTGTATCTGTTGACACGTCTTTGGGCATGACACCATTGGCGGGTCTGACAATGGGTACGCGCCCAGGCGACTTGGATCCAGGTGTTGTCTTGTATGTAATGCAGCGTTTGGGTCTGACACCTGATCAGATGCAGAAACACTTGAACAAAGATTCTGGTTTGATGGGTATCACAGAATGCTTTGCTGACCGTCGCGACGTCGAAGGCAACAAGGACACAAACGACCTGTGCCGTCTGGCGATAGAGATGGAAGCGCACAATGTTAAAAAATACATTGGTGCATTTATGGCGGAATTGGGTCATGTTGACGCGTTGGTATTCACAGCGGGCGTTGGTGAAAACGACGACTATCTGCGTGAAAAGTTCTGTTCTGGTCTGGAAGAATTGGGTATCAAACTGGACAAAGAAAAGAACGCCGCAGCATTGGCTCGCAAGGGTGTTGACAGTGCCGTTATCAGCACAGAAGACAGCCGTATTAAAATCTTGATGGTTGCCACAAACGAAGAATTGGTAATTGTCGAAGATACATTGGCAATTATGAACGGAACATACAATCCAAATCATTTGGAAATGGATTACAGTTTCGCAAAATAATCAAACCAAATAAAAATCCCGCCATTTGGCGGGTTTTTTTTATTTTTGTTTTTCTTTCAAGAATGTATCAATCGGAATAATCGCCGCCGCCGTTGGACCACGTTGGCCATTATAGTGGCTGTGTGGATTCATGTCATATGGCATACGTTCACCTTCGAATTGTTCGTAATAAATCTGACCGATGCGCATATATGGATAAACGACAGTTGGATACAGTACGCGAATTTCCAGCGTCCATTCCCCACAGAACCCATCGTCGCCACGTCCCGCGGTGTGATGGTTTAATATAAAATTGCGTCCAACGCTAGATTTTCCGTCAATATACGGGAACAGGTTGCGCGTTTCTGTGTATTCAACAGTAGCCCCCAGGTAACCGACATCCGGTGATAAAATCAGTCCCCGTTCTGGGATTTTTATATCAATCGTTTCATGGTGTGTCGGGTTTGTTGGGTCAATCAGATATCGTGGATTGCGAATATCATATTTTTCTGGGTTCGCCAAAAAATCACGATAATAATACGGCCCCAGTTTGCTTAAAGAATCCCTTTCACGGCATTCGAACCAATCCTTCATGCTGTGCATGCCTGTGCTGCCTTTGTATTCGATTGCGGGTTTCATGCCCTTTGGAATAGTATGCTTATACACGCGCAGTGTATCCGCCAAATGTAAATCATAACTGTTCGACCCCAGGCATCGCATATCAAATGGTTCTATAACAATATCTGGATTTTCTTTTTCCTGCATACGGCGCAGGATTTCGGGACCGGTCAATTGCATTTTTTATCCTTTTTACGTTTGCCCCACCTACACGAATTGTTTTTAGCACAACCGCGCACATTTTTTCAAGATTTTATTTACTTTTACAAATGGTGTGCTATGGTTTTTATCATGACAGAAAAAACATATTCCGGCTTTGTTGCCATTATCGGCCCGACGAACGCGGGCAAAAGCACTTTGTTAAATCAAATCATGGGACGCAAGGTGTCCATTGTTTCGCACAAGGTTCAGACCACGCGTACACGTTTGCGTGCCGTCAAAATGGTTGGCGAAAAGCAGTTGATTTTCGTTGATACCCCTGGCGTGTTTAAGCCGTCGCGCAGACTGGATCGTGCAATGGTCGCTGCTGCTATGGATGCTGTGTCCGACGCGGATGCGGTGTTGTTATTGGTTGATGCGCAAAAGGGCATTACCGAAACAATTCGTGCGCTGGCTGAAAAGATTAAGGACAGAAAAAACATCTTTGTCGCATTGAACAAGGTTGACGCGATTGCGAAACTAGAATTACTGCCAATGGTTGCAGAATTGAATGAACTTGCGCCTTGGTCTGAAATATTTATGATTTCCGCATTGAAAAATGATGGTGTTGAAAAAATGTTGACTGCGCTGGCGGATGTTATGCCAGAAAGCCCATATTTATTTGACACGGTTGATGCACCCGATGTTCCTGATGAACTGTACCTGGCGGAATTGACGCGCGAAAAGATTTACAAATATATTCACCAAGAATTGCCATATCATATCAACGTCGTAACCGAACGCGTTGATGTAGACGCGGACGGCGTTCTGGACATTTATCAAAAAATTGCGGTCCGCAACGAAGGACACAAAAAGATTGTTGTCGGTCGCGGTGGTGCCCAGTTAAAACAGATTGGTACAGCGGCGCGCCATGATATCCAAGACCAATGGGGCGTAAATGCCCGTCTGCATCTGTTTGTGCGTGTTGAGCCTGATTGGGAAGACAAGGCTGAAAACTACATTGACCAAGGTTTGGAATTCAAGAAATAAAAACATGCTGACTACATCTGATTTTGATTTTGAATTGCCGGGCGAATTGATTGCGTCGCGCCCATTGCCGCAACGTGATGCGTCGCGTATGCTGGTTGTGTCTGGGGACAAAGTTCATGATAAGCATATTCGTGATTTTTTGGATTGTCTGCGTCCGGGCGACGTTGTTGTGTTTAATAATTCGCGTGTTATTCCGGCGCGCTTTATGGCGGACGGCAAACATGAAATAACATTGCATACATCGGTTGACGATAAGACCTGGTGGGGGCTGTGCAAGAAATTCAATAAAATTCCAGACGGTACAATTTTAACATTGGATAACGGCGCGCAAATTCGTGTCTTGGCGCATGATGACGACAGTGGTCTGAAACTGGAATTTTTGTGCGACAATGTTTTTGACACATTGAATGCGGTTGGCAAAATGCCATTACCCCCGTATATGAAACGCGACGCCGAAGAATTTGATCGTGAACGTTACCAAACGGTATATTCGTCGCCCCTGGGGTCGATGGCGGCACCGACGGCGGGGTTACATTTTACGCCGGAATTATTGGATGAAATTCGCACTCGTGGTGCAGACATTGTAAACATAACGTTGCACGTTGGGGCGGGCACATGGTTGCCGGTCAAGGTTGAAGACCTGTCCCAGCATAAAATGCACAGCGAATGGGGCTGTATTACAGGCGAACAGGCAGAAAAAATCAATAATGCCACGCGCGTAATTGCGGTTGGTACAACGTCTCTGCGATTATTGGAAAGTGCGGCGGCGTGCAACGATGCGCCAAGCATTTACAAACGTGTTCCTCCATTTTGTGCCACCACAGATATATTCATCACGCCGGGCTATGAATTTCGCGTGGTAGATGTTTTGTTAACAAACTTTCATTTGCCAAAATCGACATTGTTCATGCTGGTTTCGGCATTTGCGGGCCTAGATAATATGAAGTCTGCATATTCGCACGCCGTCGCTGAAAAATATCGTTTTTTCAGTTATGGCGATTGTTGTTTGCTTTTCAAAAAGGATGTATCCGATGAAGTATAATCCGACGTTGCACAAACTATCAAATGGCGTTACGGTAATTTTGGACCCGATGGATACAGAAACAACCAATGTTGCGGTCAGTTTCAAAACGGGCTCGCTGGACGAGACGCCAAAGGAATACGGCCTTACGCACTTTTGTGAACACATGTTGTGTAACGGAACCGCGCGTTTTCCAACGCGCAAGGCTATGGTGGATTACATAAGTGAAAACGCAGGTATAATTAATGCATTTACATCCCGCCAGGAATTAAGGTTGCATGGTCGTATCTTAGGCGACAATGTGGCTGCTTTAATTGACGTTTTGGCAGACCAACTGCAAAATTCCTTGTTCTTGCCAGAAAAAATAGATTTAGAACGTATCGTTATATTGGATGAATTGTTCCGTTCCAAGGACAGCAATAAAAAAGCAGACTTTATGTCGCGCACTTTGTTTAAGTCGCCATTGTATTCATTCCAGACACTTGGAACTGAACAAAATATAAGGTCGTTCACGCGCGACCAAATGCTGGATTGGCTATCAAAGCGTTTGTCTGCCAAGAATTGTACCATTGCAATTTCGGGCAAAATTAAGAATCCAAATGCTATATTGCAACAGTTGGAAAATAAATTTGCGTTTTTGCCAACGCATGATGTCAAAAATGCCAATAAACCGAATTACACCCCCGCAATTGCGCACCATTCGTCCAACCGCAAAAAAAATGTTAGTATATTTGTTGCGATTCCAAAACGTTTCAAAATAGATGATAGTCAGCGTTTTAAACGTAGTGCCGAACGTCGTTTCAAAGCTTATTTACAAGAAGAATTATACGATGAAATACGTCAAAAGCACGGCTTGGTATATGGCATATCGGTAGGCGTCCTAGGGGGGGGTCATGGTTTGCATTATATTGAAACCGAATGTGCGCCGTCAAATGTTGGGCAGGTTGTGGGACTAATCGCGCAAACGTGCAAGCGTGTATATGAATCAGGCCATCCAGATGATGAATGGTTGCGTCGTTTTACGGTCAGCCTGCAACTGGGGGATGCTGACTGGCTTGATAGTCCGTCATCGCGATTGGACACGTTGGTGTCACACTATGCAAAAAATGGTAGTCTGTATGACTTTTTTGGTGTCGTAAAATTGTCAGACAGCATCACGTCCGCAGATGTTCAGAAATATTCGCGCGGTTTCTTTGATGTGCCAATTTCGATTATAACCGAGGGCCCCAATTACGATGCGGACCTGGGCGCGATATGGAAACAGAATTTTCAAAATTCTAACTTAACAACCAATCTGATTAACAACATTAAAACACAAACCAAGGAGAGGTAAACTATGGCTGCATGGCTTCGCATATTGGCAAATCCAAAGGTGTTAAAACGTTTCTTGGGAACCAAGGCTGGGAAAAAGGCGACGTTGAAATACGGCAGTATGCTGTTAAATTCCAAGATGGCGCAAAATGCCATTGGTAAATTCATCAATCGTAATGGCGAAACGATGAAGAATAACAAGGCATACAAACAGCAATTAAAAGATTATGCACGTCTGCAAAAACGTGTTGAAAAACTGGAAGGTCAATTGGACAACGCTCGCGATAATGGCGAAAAAATGTCTGAATTGACATTTACATTGGGGCGCAATGTTGTCGAAATGCAGCGACTGCTGGCGCAGATGCAGGCTCAGTATCAGCAGCAGATGCAACAAATGCAAATTGCAATGGCGAATGCACGCGCCCGATAAAGGGATGGTAAATAATGGCATTAAAATTTAACTTGATTGCCACCGACGGTAATGCGCGTCGTGGTGCGGTTGAAACAGCACATGGCACATTTCAAACACCGGCATTTATGGCGGTTGGTACTGCTGCCACGGTCAAGGCGCTGACCATGGACCAGGTCGCAGCCACAGGAACAGAAGTTATTCTGGGTAACACCTATCATTTGATGATGCGGCCCGGTGGCGATTTGGTTGAACAAATGGGCGGGCTGCATAAATTTGGTGGTTGGACGGGCCCAATCTTGACCGACAGCGGTGGTTTTCAAGTAATGTCTCTGTCGACGCTGACGAAAATGAGTGAAGAAGGTGTTCAATTCACATCGCACTTTGATGGCGGAAAAAAACACTTTTTACGTCCCGAAGATTCTGTGCATATCCAGCATCAGTTAGATTCGAATATCACAATGGTTTTGGACGAATGTCTGAAATTGCCGGCCCCGCGCGAACGCGTCGAAAAGAATGTTGATATGGTGACCCGCTGGGCCAAGCGCAGCAAAGATGCCTTTATCGACCGTCCAGGCTATGGCATATTCGGTATTGTCCAGGGGGCAGACTTTCCAGACCTGCGTGAAAAATCCGCGCGCGCATTGACCGAAATTGGCTTTGATGGTTATGCGATTGGCGGTCTGGCGGTTGGTGAACCACAAAGTGTTATGTTTGATATGATTGCGGCGACAACACCATTGTTGCCTGCGGACAAGCCGCGCTATTTAATGGGTGTTGGTACGCCATTGGATATTTTGGGTGCTGTTGAACGTGGTGTTGATATGTTTGACTGTGTGATGCCAACGCGCGCCGGTCGTACCGCCCAGGCATTTACGCGTCACGGCACAATGAACATGCGCAACGCAAAATTCAGGGACGATTCGCGTCCATTGGATGACAAGTGTGGCTGTCCTGCGTGCCAGCGTTCGCGTGCCTACATACATCACCTGATTAAATGTAATGAAATTCTGGGGGCAACTTTGTTGAGCCAGCATAATCTGTGGTTCTATCAGGACTTGATGCGTGGCATACGCGAGTCAATAGAGCAGGGGCGTTTCGCTGAATTTAAAAAAGATTTTATAGAAAAATATACCAAGGACAAGATAGATGAATAAAAGTTTTTCATCTGTAAAAATCAAATCTAATATTTATTTAAATATGTCAAACCGCATGTATCTGTCTGTTGTGCGTCAGGACGTGTCTGACAAACTGATATATGTTTATACCCTGGGGTGTCCTGGTGGTCGTGACGACAGTTTTTACCTAAGGGCAGACGCGGATATTGCGACGTTTAACAATCGCGACAGGGCGGATTTGTATGTGGGTACAATTCATCAAATTATGCAGGCTCAATCGGCGTGGCCCCTGTATTCTATCGCATATAAAACATTAAAGACAGAAATCGACACATTTAACCAGACGATTAAATCGATGTGTGAAAATCAGAAAGTAAAATAAATCGTTGCAAATTGTTTGTATATTCGTCTAAACTCCTTGCATAAAGTAAAGGAGTTTTTTATGGCCAAACAAAAAAAGCAAATCGAAGTTATCGATATGGGGGGCGCAAAAACCGTGGCAAAGAAAAAGTCGCTGGTCCGTGGTGTAAAGACATTTATAACGGTATTTACGGTGATTTGGTTTGCGCTGTTAATTTGGTTTCCATTGTATGTAAAAAACACATATTCCCAGCCAATTAAAAAATCGATTGTTGTGTCAATGTTCTTTGATTTGCAACGTGGTATTGTGAAACAGTACGAAGCGTTGCTGGACGGTGTTGCAGATTCAATCAATTTGGAAAAGCCGATTGCCGTTGCGCTGGACAAGGTAAAGATGGCGGAAAACGCCGTTGACAAAGTTGGCGACGCAACCGCTGCGGCGCGTGAAAAAACCGCCCAGGCAAACGAAGCAACCGCGGACGCGCGCGAAAAAACATCAGGTGTCAAGAAATTGACAGGCTTTGCGAAAATGTTCGGCGCAAAAACTGATGGTATTGACAATGCGGTTGCCCAGGTGGACAAAGGACTGGACAAGGCAGACAACGCAATAGACAAGGCTAATACTGTAATCGCCAAGGTTGATGATACTGCCGCGCGTGTTAATGCCCAGTTGGATAAAATTAAAACGGATTTAACGCGTATTGCCCAGACCGAAGTTGACACTATGTTGGATACGGCGATTAAATCTGCGCTGGACAAACAGTCTGGCGGATTGGGAACGACCTTGTTAACAAATTATGGTATCAAGCATGTGTATCCATGGCGTCCGTCATCTTGGCCTGTTGCGACCAAAATCTATGATGATTTATCAAAGTCTGACATTACAACAATCACAGTTATCACCAACACGGTTGATACATATTTTGGTTATGTTGCGTGGGGGCTGGTGATTGCGGCATGGGCATTGGGTATATACTTGTGGCATTTGGTCTTTGGCAAGGTCAAGGCGATAATAAAACCGTTCAATGTATGCCCGCGCTGTGGTCATACCTATGCGGACAAGCGTACCGCGCTGGGTCTGCTAAAGGTATTCCAACCCTGGACATGGTTTTAATGATTGTTTTTATATTAGCAATAAAAATCCCCCGTTTGGGGGATTTTGTTTGTAAGATTGCTTGCGCGGCTTGTCAGAAAATGATATAATAAACCCAAAGAAATATGGGAAAGGCATGAAAAAGATAAGAGTTTCTGCCGTGTTTGCTGGTATTCTGTTGGGGACGCCATTGGTGGCTGGTGCTGCATATCCTGCGTATCCGACGTATCAGGCGACCGGCGCAAATGGCCAGATGATGTATCTGCCGTCTGCAAACAGTCGTGTTGTTTCAACGAATGGTTATAATGGCTATATGCCAACGGGGTACAGTTCTGTTGCTGCAGCCCAGCCTTCGCGTGTGACGGGTGCGTTGCCCCGTGTTGGTTCGTCCCAGACAACGGCGGGCCGTCAATATTACCAGCCTGCGGATTACGACCGTCTGGCGGACAGCGGGCTGTACGTTGGTTTGTCTGTTGGGTACACGGCGTCGCTTATGGGCTCGATGAAGGCGGATTACATCGGTGAAGAAAAATCCTTTGCGGTTCCTGGTGCTTTTGTTGCTGCGGATTTTGCTTCAGACAGCGTAATTCCATTACAGATTTCTGTTGGTGCGGCATTAAATAACGATGTTCGTGTTGATTTTTCGTACCTGCGTTATTCTAATATCAGTTATCCGCGCACTGTTCAAACGGATGATGGTGCCGGCGATTATGTCGAGGCTCAGGTTGACGGTGGTGCAATCACGGCAAATGCAACAATGTTGAACATTTATTATAACATAGACTCGTTCACAGGGTATTTGGCGGGTGGTTCATTGCGACCATATGTTGGTGCCGGGGTTGGTATTTCGCTAAATACAATTGCGGACTATGTTGTGTATGACAATAATTTTTATTCGGTTAATGATCCGCAAAACACGCCAGCAGGGATAATAACGGGTATTTCTGATATTTATGCGTATCATAATGGTGGCACAAATGAACAGTTGGCCTTTATGTTAGAGGGTGGACTTACCACAGAATTAGAAGGCGGAATAAAAATGGACTTCTTTGTTCGTTATGCCAATCTGGGCCGGGTCAAGACATCGGGCAGTATCGTCTTAAGCCAGATTGAATGGCTAAGTGACGGCAGCGGCACCCCAAATGGTGAACAGCCGGCACAATATGATAGTGTTTTGCATTATACAAATTGGTACGAGAGTGGTCGCCTGGGCATGGTTGATTTAGGGCTTCGCCTGCGATTACAGTTCTAATTGGTAAAAAAATCTACCGGGCGCATGCCCGGTCGCATTGATTTAGTGGTAACGGGGGGATTACTATGCGGACAAATTCAATTCTTTATTATTCATTATTGACGGCATTGTTGCCAACTGTGGCCACAGCCGGTATTCGTGTGGGGAATTTGTCTCGTAACAATGCCCAGAACTATCAACAGTTGAATGAAACACGATATGGGGGCCAGACTGGCACCATGGCCGCTTCAACTACGGTATCAAATACGGCCCAGGCCGCTAACGTCGATACAACGAATGGGCCGGCTGGCATGGAAAAATGTTCCATGATTTATAACGATGGTGAATTTGTCTGGGCGCGCCCCACATTGGGCCAGGGAACGGGTGGCGCCCCAACATGCACGGCGGTTGTTGAAATGCGCGCAATTGGTGCTGGACCAAACGGATCTGATGCGATTTTGGCGCGTGCGAATTTGGCGGCGGGTGATGCAGTCGAATGCAACATTTCCCAATTTGACGAGGCTACATATCTGCCTGCGGCGGGCGAAATTGAATTTCCTGCAGACACCGAACCTACAATTGATGATGTTAAAAGGGTCATGAACGCTGAGCAAAAGCAAAATGCCGGACTGAAAATCGCGGCTGGTGCTATTCTTGGTGGCTTGGGTGGCAATATGGCGGGCAAGGCTGAACCAGGCAGCGATGGATTACTGGGCGGTGGCAAGGCCAAAACCAACAGTACAATTATCGGCGCGTTGGGCGGCGCGGCATTGATGGCTGGCAACGCTTATACGGGCAAAATTGCGGGTGACACTATTTTATCAACCGGCGTTAATGCGGCGGCTGGCGCGGTTGTTGGCAATATTGTTGCGACGGGCGACCCTGTCCTGCGGATTGAGGCCTGTACCGTCGACGGTCAAGACAAGAAATGTCTGTGGGGTTATGTCGAAGAACATGGTGCGGTTGACGGAACGCCTTACATTTCCGCCAAGAACCCAAGCGATTTCAAGGTATGTAAAACAGATGACAACGGCAAAGAAGAGTGTGTGTACAAGGAACTGAATATTACAAAAGCAGTAATCGCAGGTGCATATACTACGGTAGAAGTAGTCAAAGGTAAAGATGGTAAGCCCGAAAAAGATGAAAGTGACAACGACAAAACGACATATAAATTTATACAATCAAATCGTTCTACTGGTGGGGCTATAGATATAGAAACCATTTTTGCCACGGATCAATTCGATGGTGCATCTGAAAAATTCTGCTATCGTGATGGTAAAATGGATTCTGGCTGGACAGGGTGTGACGATCGTTGGGTTAAATTGGATGGTATTGTTAATGTTGTCACCAAGCGTGCTGCTGCCATGGTTGTAGGTGTCGAAGACAAGGCCATGGGCTGGAAAAAATCTGATTGGTCCGATTTTAAAACAAAATACGGTAAGAAGGAAGTTGTCGGTCGTACCGGACGTGGCGTTGCATCAAACCTGGACAATACGACAACCACGAAACACTTAAATGATGTCAACTTTACCCCGGTATATCAAAATGCCGAAGACGGTGGTATAATTGATTTGTCGAACAAGGCGCGCATGAAGGGAACACTGACTGGTGCCGGTGTTGGTGGTGGTATGGGCGCATTTGCGGGTTATCAAGGCGCGCAACAAGAAGTCGAGGACCGTTGGGTCTCTGCCGTGCGCGAGTACAAAGATTCCTTGCAAAAAATATATTGTGCAACGGGTAATCGATTCTTATCGCACTACAATGATACGGTGATTATACCAAGCATGGAATAATAAAAAAAACCGCCGTTTGGCGGTTTTTTTGTTTTGTGGCTGTTTTTACTTAATCAACTTACCCATTGCAACAGCGGTGTCGTTCATGCGGTTTGAAAAGCCCCATTCATTGTCATACCATGCCGTCACATGTGCCAATTTTTCGCCCAGAACCTTGGTTTGACCCGCGTCAAAAATGGAACTGTGTGCATCATGTGTAAAGTCAATTGATACTAATGGCAATTCATTGTATCCAAATGTTTTTGATTGTGCTGCGCGCATTGCGTCGTTAATCTCGTCGGCTGTTGCGTCGCGTTCCAGGTTTACAACTAATTCCACAACGGAAACGTCTGGTGTTGGTACGCGAATTGCCATTCCGTCTAATTTTCCGGCCAATTCTGGCAATACCAGGCCGATTGCCTTGGCTGCGCCCGTGCTGGTTGGAATCATAGACAGGTTTGCTGCGCGTGCGCGGCGGAAATCCTTGTGATTTTTATCCAGCAACTGTTGATCGCCGGTATAGGCATGTACGGTTGTCATCCAGCCTGATACAACACCGAATTTATCATTCAGAACCTTGACCACCGGTGCCAGACAGTTTGTTGTACAGGATGCATTTGAAACAATCAAATCGTCCGATGTTAATGTGTCTTGGTTCACACCAAACACGATTGTTTTGTCCGCCCCTGCCGATGGTGCAGATACTAATACACGTTTCGCCCCCGCTTCCAGGTGTACACGCGCTTTGTCTGCTGCGGTAAAGATACCTGTGCATTCCATAACGACATCAATATCTAATTCGCCCCATGGCAATTTTGCAGGATCGCGTTCTGCGATACATTTAATACGCTGATTGCCAACAACGATGTATTCGCCGTCCAGTTGTACATCCATTGGCAAATTACCGTGTACAGAATCATACTTTAACAGATATGCGTTCTGTTCCGCCGGCGCCAGGTCATTAACCGCTACAAATTCAATATCATCACGTCCCGATTCCAACGCAGCACGCAATACCAAACGACCAATGCGCCCGAAACCGTTAATAGCAACTCTTAATTTAGACATAATTATTTCCTTTCGTTTATTTAATTGGACGGACCTATGATAGCCTTCGTGGGACAAAAATACAATATTTTATTTACATTTGGGACATCTTGACTATAATCGGCATAAATGAATACTAATGCGTACATTATCACAGGGCCAACTGCATCGGGCAAATCAGATTTTGCCCATGAATTGGCGCGTCAAACGAACGGCGTAATTATAAATTGCGACAGTGTGCAAATCTATCGCGGAATAGAAGCCATCGCCGCCAGTCCCTTTGCCGGCCGCGACAGTTTTGATGAAATAGATGGTGTCCCATATCGTTTGTTTTCTATATTACCATTAACAGAACAAATATCTGTATCTGACTATCTGCGTCTGGCGCGCACCGCATATGACGATGCGATTTCCGCAGGGCGCACACCGATATTTGTTGGCGGCACGGGTTATTACATAAATGCGTTAATAAACGGTATTTCGCCAATGCCGGACGTTTCTGACGAAAATCGTATGCGCGCCCGCGAATTGGTTGCGCGTGATATTGACGCGGCGCGGGCATTATTGCCGGCTGATTTTTCCGCCACCGACCCCCAGCGTGTTGCCCGCGCAGTCGAAGTGTTTTTTGAAACCGGTCGTCACATCACAGATTTTCAGAACATGCCGCGTGTTGGTGCGGTTGTTCCAAACGCGAAACGCGTCTTGGTCAATCCGGATTCTGCTGTTTTGCGGGAACGTATCGCCGCGCGGATTCCGTTAATGTTGTCGTCTGGCGCCCTGGCCGAGGCACAATCTGTCATTGATTCTGGGTGGGATGAAAACCGTGCGATTGGCGCATCTCAGTTATGTAGATTCATCCGTGGTGAAATATCAGAATCTGAATGTGTTGAAAATTGGATAACGCGCACCAATCAGTATGCCAAGCGTCAGCGTACCTGGTTCCGTACCCAGTACAACCCAGATATAACAATTGATCATTGTCCTACGACGGACGATGTTGCAATTTTATTAGACAACCGCTAGAATACTTGAAAAGTAAAAGGAGAAAAACACATGTGGACCACAATCGCAGTTATCGCAGTTTTATTATTATATTTTATTGCCGTTTACAACGGTCTGGTTGCGCGTCGTAATCAGGCACGCGAAGCCTGGGCAACGGTTGATACGCAGTTAAAGCGTCGCTATGATTTAATACCAAACCTGGTTGAAACAGTTCGTGGTGCGGCGAAACATGAATCAGAAACATTGTCGGCGGTGACGGCGGCACGCAATGCGGCGATGGCGGCCAATGGTCCAACATCTGCGGATGCGCAAAATAAACTGACCCAGACATTAAAAAGTCTGTTTGCAGTTGCGGAATCATACCCAGATTTAAAGGCGAATCAGAACTTTTTGGAACTGCAACGTGAATTGACTGATACGGAAACCAAGATTCAGGCATCGCGTCAGTTTTATAATACAGTTGTCATGGCATTGAACACCCAGATTGAACAGTTTCCATCGAATATAGTTGCGCGCATGTTTGGGATTATGCCTGAAAAGATGTTTGAAATAGATGAAACTGAACGGGTTGCACCCCAGGTTAGGTTTTAATAATGCCCCAGGACTTTACACTTCATACGCACAGCATTGGTTTCGACGGTCGCAACACGGTCGCCGAAATGGTTGCCCGCGCAGATGAATTGGGGTTTGGCGCGATTGGTATTTCTAATCATTTTATCTTGCATCCCGAAATTGAACGTGCGCGATTTTATTCGTTCTCGGTCGCGCGCGGATACCAGAATATTTATAACGCATCCTTGGATGCGATTATGAACCTGTTTTTGCCACACTATGATAATTTGGCACAAATTGCGGACGCGTCAAACGTGCGTGTCCTGCGCGGGATAGAGGTTGATTTTTTTGACGCCGCCATCTGGCAACGTGATTTTGAACGTGCGATAAAGATACTGCGTCCTGATTATATTATTGGCGCGTGTCATTTTATTGAATACGACGGAATACTGTGTAATGTGCACGATATGGCGAACGCGGATGAATTTGCGCGCGACGAAATGTTAAAACTGTATTGGGCCAAGGTTCAGTCTGCCGCCACATCTGGTCTTTTTACATGGATGGCGCACCTGGATTTACCGAAAAAGGTTGGACTGGGGCAGGACGATAAATGGGCGGAACTGGAACAGAAAACAATTGAAACCATATCGCAACATAATATGGCGATTGAAATCAATACGGGGCTGGAATCAGAACCATATCCATCAAAACGCATACTGGACCATATGGCACAATACAATGTTCCGGTTTTGCTTTCAGATGATGCGCACGCCGCGGACCAAATTGGTCGTCGCTTTGACGTGGCGACGGGGTTGTGTTCTGATTGTGGAATAACAAATTTCTATATCCCCGATTGTGTAAAATAGACAATGCTTGAAACCGTGAAACCAATCTTGAATGCAACGCAGTTATCCGCATTTAATGCGATTGAACGCACGAACTCTAATTTGCTGATATTGGGGCCTGCGGGAACTGGTAAATCTACATTTGTAAATTATCTGAAAAGCGCATCAAAAAAGCGTATTGTCTGTGCGTGTCCAACGGCGGTATCGGCCTTGAACGTTGGCGGTCAGACGATACATTCACTGTTCCAGATTCAGCCACGCGATTTTATTATGCCCGAGTTTTTGAAATTAAAGGCAAAGCCACGCAATATTCTGAATGCAACAGATGTTTTGATTATTGATGAAATTTCGATGGTTGCGCCTGATTTACTGGACGCGATTGACATCCTGGCGCGTTGGGCGCGTCGCAATAACGAACCGTTTGGTGGCATCCAGGTTGTTGCCATTGGTGATTTGTATCAATTACCACCTGTAATCACGCGCGAAGCGACGCAGTATTATGAAACAGAATATGGACATCCGAACGCATACTTTTTTGACAGCAATGTTTACAAGCGCGCGAATTTTATAAAATATAACTTTGATTTTGTTTATCGCCAAAGTGATTTGCCATTGTTGGAAAATCTGGTGCAGTTGCGTAATAACAATACAGACAGTCTGGAATATTTTAACGCGTGCCGTATTGATGATGACGCACGTCGTGCTAACGCGGTATTGATTACGCCATTTCGTGCGGTTGCAGAACGCATAAACGCAACGCGTCTGGCCCAGATAAATGAAACACCGGTTGTTTATAATGGTGTATTGACTGGCAATTTTGCAGAACGTGATGTTCCTGCGCCACTTGCGTTGGAATTAAAGGTTGGCGCATTGGTTATATTTGTGAAAAATGGCGACAAATGGCATAACGGCTCGATGGGGCTGGTGCGCAGTCTAACCGCCCGCGAAATCATTGTTCAGTTATTATCAGATTCACGCGAATTAGTTGCGGTAAAACCAGAAAAATGGGCCAAGATAGAATATTCGCGTGATGAAAACGAACGTCTGGTTGAAAACGAGGTTGGCGCATATAAACAGTTCCCATTAACACTTGGCTATGCCATGACAATTCATCGCGCCCAGGGCAAAACCTTGGATGCGGTTGTGGTTGATATATCGCGTGGGGCGTTTGCCCATGGCCAGGTGTATGTGGCATTATCGCGCACCCGTCGCAGTTCCGATATGCACGTTGCCGCACCCCTGCGTCCGCGTGATGTTATATTTGATTCGCGTGTTTTGGAATTTGTTTCTAACGACTAAATTTGCTGAAAATTTCGCGCCCGTTAACGCGCATTTGTGCAATGTCTATGTTATCCCCAGATACTAATTGTTCTGCGGTTGGCAATGTCGGATTGTTAACAGAATTGATTGCGTTGTTAATTGCGTTTTGTTCTGCCCCAAAGATGACCTGGCCATTTGGTGTTAAATCGGTTCCAACCCCCTTGTATCCAATACTAAAGCCATGTTCAGAACCGTTTATTTTGAATTATGTTTGCTAAATGTTCGATATACCCGAATGCCTTATCTTCGGTTGTGGTCAATGCCCCACCAAGAACCGCCAATGCCGGTTTATTTAGATCAATTTTGTCTGCATATAAAAAACGTCGCCCGTTGCCTGTGGGGGTTGGGCTTTGTTTAATAATGTGCGCGCTGCTGCCGACATAGTTCATCATATATCTTTCCTCATCATAATGGCGTCCACGCCATCATAGTACCTAGGTCTGCGACCGACATCGACGAATCCGCATTGTTCGTACAGGGCGCGGGCAGCGGTGTTATCTTCCGCCACCTCTAAAAATATATGCTTAACACCTTGTTTTTTCAGGTCTGCTTCCATCACTCCAATCAGTGCAATCCCAATGCCCGTACGCCGCGCATCAGGATGTACACCGATTGTAATAATTTCTGCTTCGTCACACACGGCGCGATATACAATAAAGCCATTTTGACTAGCGATTATTTCGCACCCAGATTTTTTTAAATCGGCAAACTGGTCTGCGTCCCACGGTTTATGTGGGAAACAAAGTTTATGAAGATTTGCCAGATTGTCTAACACGCCATTTCACCATTTTTGTTTAGCGCTTGTGAATAAACGCAGGGTTTTTCCATTCTTGCCTTAACTGTGTTTTTGCAATTTGTTCTGCGAATCTTGATTCCAGTACACTGAAAAATCTTTTTGCGTACTTGTCTGTGTCGCGTGCCGATGAAACAGATTTTTGTGTTTTTGTATCTGACTTGACCATTACTTTCAAGATATATTTGCGTATATTGTTTGACACCTTGTTCTTCATCGCATATGCAGATATGCAAACATCTTTGCTGTCGATATAATAGCAATGCACAACAGTATTTGTGCCGTTACCAGAACTGGATGTATATTTAACCTTTGCGTGTTCGATCGCATTGTTAATTGCGTCTTTGCTTCGTGTAAAAAATTCATTTGTCATGTTCAGTTGTCCTTTTTATTTTGTTCTGCATAACTGGGACGCATATACATAGGCACCACTGGTGCGCTTTCACCTGTGGCAACTTTCTGTTCTACTATTTTTACCCCCAGCCTTAAATCGAATGGTCTGTGTCCAACGGTACGCGGCCATTCCATTTGCTTGGTTTCAATCTGTTCTATTTCCATTGTTTGCGGTTCTAAACCGTTTGCGGCGACAAAGAAATCCCCACGACCGGAATCGATTGCAACGAATGCATCTGGCGTTGCGGCCAAATACAAATCAAAAGCGCTTATTCCAACAACAGGTATGTTCAATCCCATCGCAATTCCTTTGGCGTATGCAATCCCCAGTCGAATTCCTGTAAAACTGCCTGGGCCTACAACTACACCAATCGCTGATATGTCGCGCCATGATGCACCACATTCAGCAATAAACTTTTCGCATTCTTGGGGCAATGCAATTGACTGTTTTTCAACCACAACAGACTTGTATTCATTTCCCAATACAAATTCCAGGTTTGCCCCCGATGTATTAATTACCAGAATCATTTTTGATTCTCCTTTATTCCCTGCATCAGTTCCCACATATACCGTGCAATCGTACCACTTTTTTAAATTCCTGAATCTGTTTATGACCATCCCCGATTACCACCGGTTCTACTGCCTGACCATTCAAGATGATTGTATTGTTCGTCATACGCGCACCCCGAAACCGATTTTCTTTGAAAATCCTGCGGACTTTCGTGACGCCAATAGTTCATCGATTTTTTCAGGTGTAAATTCTGTCTTGGTATCAATACAGTCATTTTCCAACAAGGACCGACGCAAAATAGCGGTAATTTCACGCTGTGCCTGACGTACCCCTTGTTCGGACGTATAGTTCTGAATCAGGTGTCTAATTGCATCGTCGCTGATAACGATATCATCCGTATTCCAGCCCGTATCACGCGCAGCACGACCGATTAAATGTTCGCGTGTAATTTTGACCTTGTCATCCATTGAATAGCCTGGAATTTCGATAATTTCCATACGATCTTTCAGGGCGTTTGACATATTCAAACTGTTTGCTGTCGCAATAAACATCACGTTCGACAGGTCAAAGTCAACTTCCAAATAATGATCCCGGAATGTCTTGTTCTGTTCTGGGTCTAAAATTTCCAGCAATGCAGATTCTGGATCGCCACGCCAATCACGTCCCATTTTATCGATTTCATCCAGAACAATAACAGGATTATTTGTTTTGCAACGTTTCAACGCATCCATAATGCGCCCCGTCTGTGCGCCAATATATGTCTTGCGATGACCGCGGAAATGCGCTTCGTCTGAAATTCCGCCCAGGGAAATTCGCTGATATTTGCGCCCCAAGGCCGTTGCGATAGATTTGCCCAACGAAGTTTTGCCCACACCTGGTGCACCGACAAAGCACAAAATCGAACCCTGATTTGATTTTGTCTTTTTCATTACGGCGATGTGTTCCAGAATACGTTCTTTGACTGCGTCCATACCTGAATGTTCGCTGTCTAAAACTTCGCGCGCATGTTTCAAGTCAATTTCTGCCTCATCAGACTTGCCCCATGGCATCGCCAACAGTTCGTCCAGATATGTTTTCAACAATCCGCCTTCATTAGACATTGGCGACATAGAACGCATGCGTTTCCATTCCGCCATGGCTTTTTCCTTGGCTTCTGCCGGCATACTGGATTTCAAAATCTTTTTGCGAATGTTTGCGGTGTCCACCTCTGCGTCATCTTCGCCCATTTCTTTTTGCAGGGCGCGCATCTTTTCTTGTAATATTGCTTCGCGCCGCCCGTTTTCCATTTGTTGGTGAATACGTTTATTGATTGATTCTTCTATCTTTGCGGTTTCAACCATCAGTTTTACCGCCTCTAACAGAATATTTAATTTTTCGGCCCAACTGGTTGCACTCAGCACCTTTACAGCAACATCTGTTTCGATATCTGCGGTCTGAATCACAGCGTCCACAAAAGCGGGCAGGGGGTAATTTTCAATCACATTGCGCAGTTTTTCCATTTTGAACTTGCGCGTGGACAATGCCAATGTCTGCATATTGTCCGCCAGAATATCGCGCAGAACAATTGTTTGTTCTGCGTTCATATCGTCTGCAACGTCAATCTTTTCCGGTGTTCCTGTGAATATGCCGTCGTTAATTTCAATGTCTTTGATTGCCACCGCGTCTGTTGTACGCACCAACAGGTGAATTGCCCCATCTGGCATAGACAGCACCTGAACCACGTCGCCAATTGTTCCAACGGTATAGATATCATCGATACTGGATGGGTATGCCCAACTGTGCTGCGACACCAGAATCAACTGCTGATGTCCTGCATTTGCAGCGGCCTTGATACAATTAACAGACATGTGATTATCGACCAACACCGGCACAGTCAGCCCCGGTGAAACGACCAAATCACGAAATGGCAAAATATAGTTCTTCATAGCCCAATAAATATAATACATTTTATTTGCATTTCAAGATGAATAAAAATGCTTGATTTTTCGAACAAAACCGTATAAACTACGGCTCGCTGGGTAATCAGAACTGATTAAACGATGGTGCTTTTTGGTCCCATCTGCGATAAGGATTCTGTTCTAATACCGCCCGGCACCGTAAAAACCAAAAAAAGGATAAAAAAATGGCAAGAGCAGGCGCAAAGCGCAGCACACGCAAGCTGAAGATTGGACGCTCACTGGGTGTCAATCTGTGGGGTCAGGCAAAATCCCCATTTAACAAACGTAAATACAAACCGGGTCAGCATGGTCCAACATCTCGTGGCGGCAACTCATCTGATTATGCAAAACAGATGCGCGCAAAACAGACGTTAAAGGGCTACTATGGCAACATCGGTGAAAAGAAGTTCCGCAAATACTTTATCGAAGCCGACAATATGAAGGGTGACACACCTGAAAATTTGATTGGCTTGTTGGAACGTCGTTTGGATGCGGTTGTATATCGTGCAAAATTGGCGCCAACTGTATTCTCTTCACGTCAGTTAATCAGCCACGGCCACATCAATGTTAATGGCAAACGCGTTAAGATTGCATCATACCAGGTTAAACCAGGCGATGTTATCACAGTCAGCGAAAAAGCCAAACAGATGCCATTGGTCGTATTGGCGTTGGAATCTGCTGAACGCAACTTTGCGGACTATGTATCTGTTGACAGTGCAAACTTCACAGCGACATTTGTACGCGTACCTGCGTTCGAAGACGTACCATATCCGGTTCAGATGTTCCCAGAATTGGTCGTCGAATTCTATTCTCGTTAATCTTAACGAACATAGAAACAAAAATCCCGCCCTCGGCGGGATTTTTAATTATAAAAACGCCCCAGTTTTTTGGGGCGCTGACATGAAACTTTTTGCCGTCTATTTAACGGTCATTACGCGATACAGGACGATCGATAAACATCCAGATTAACCATATCAATGCCGCAATACCGATAATCGCATAGACGATATTACTGGCCAAGGTTGCAGGTCCAAACAAAAATGCAACCAAATCAAAACCAAAGATACCGACCAGCCCCCAGTTCAAGGCGCCGATAAATGTCAATGGTATAAGAACATAGTTTGTAAGTCCTCTCATCTATTTTTTCTCCTTTTCAAGGTTTTACATATGTCTTATAAATAAGACACTGATATTATAACCCTTTTATTTTGTGCGTGCAATCGCAATACAGCACTTAGGAAAAGGTACCTACCTATGAAATCTGTCTTATTACGGGAACTAATTGCCGTTTAATATGTCGCCGGCTTTGATATATTCGGGGGAATTTTTTTTCAGTTTCTTTTGTGCGCGTTTGGCATAGGATTTGGCTTCGGCGTCTTTCCCGATCATCTTGTTATATTCTGCCAACGCCCATGCGTTTCGACCTGTATCTGTATCTCCGTATGCCCGCGCCAACACCCAATACGCAAGGGGGGCAGGTTCTGACAAAATTGCGCGCTTACACATTTCAATTGCGCGCGCGTTATCGCCCGGTTTATTTCGTTCGCTTAACACTAATGCCAATGCGGTCTGAATCTGTGGCGCGTTCCCCGTCAATTCTAACGATTTTTCGTATGCGCTAACGCTGTCGTCATAGTGTCCAAATTGATATTCAATATCCCCCAGTAATTCATAGAAATATGGATTGTTTGGATTTCTTGATATCAATGTACTGGTTCCCACACGCGCCCCATCCAGATTGCCACCACGCATGTTCGCAATTGCCCGCGCATAAATCGCTGCATCAGATTTATCGTGGCTTGGGTATTTTTCGCGAACTTGTTGCGCTGTGTCCAGATAACCGACCAGTTTTGCACGCACCAGTTCATATTCCGCCACATCTGCGGTTTTCCATTTTTTATCATCGCCAATTTGCGCAATTTGTTCGCGCACATTGTTTAATCGTTCGGTGGTCAGCGGGTGATTTATGCGATTTGGATTTATGCGTGATTCAAGTACGCCTGTCAAATCATGCATTTGTTCCAGAACAGTAACAAACCCATTTGGATTCTGCTTTGCTTGCACCATTAAATCCACGCCCATATTGTCTGCGATACGTTCTTCATCGCGTGTGAATGCCAACATAGATTGTTGTGCAACCCCGGACGAGCCTGCCAAAACCCCAGCCCCCAGCGTCGGATTGCCCCCCGCTACCATCAGCCCAACCCCCAACGCCTGAATCAACATAGTGCGTTTCATTTCCGCATTCATACGATCTGACATCTGGGCCATGTGCCCACCAAGTGTATGTCCCAATTCGTGTGCAATTACTGCCTGCAATGCGTTTGGTGTTTTTATCTGTTTTAATAGACCGGTATAAACATAAATATCTTCGCCACCCATAACGAACGCGTTAAAGTCTTCGTCATTGACAATATGTATCTTCATTCGTCCATCTGGAATATTGGCAGCGCGCGCAAGTGGCGCAACCAATTCACCAATCACACGTTCTGTTTCTGTGTCGTTTATTAGCGATGCCCCCATTGATGGTATGGCGACAATCAGCGATAATAAAAATACAAAAATCTTACGCACCCAATACCACCCCACGGTCAAAGAAGTACATTAAATCGCGTACCCACGAATCTATATCATTATCACGCGCGGCGGTCGAAGCCAACTTGAATAAATCCCGATGTTCACGATAATCCACAAAATAGTATCGCATCCAGCCGCTTTGTCGTGTGCCCAATAATTCACCAACGCCACGCATCATTAAATCTTGTTCTGCGATAACAAATCCGTCATCAGTTTCGCATAACACGTCCAGTCGCTTTAATCCGTCATCTGATACGTTTCGTCCAAATACCAATACACAGTACGACTGCGTGTTGCCGCGTCCAACGCGCCCGCGCAACTGGTGTAATGCTGCCAAACCAAACCGTTCTGCGTTTTCGATTACAATAATAGAAGCCTGTGGAACATCAATTCCAACCTCGATAACAGTTGTTGCAACCAATATCGGCATATCGGAATCTTTTGCTGCAAATTCCGCCATAACTGCGTCGCGTTCTTTCTTGTCCATTTTACCATGAACCAATCCTGCGTTTGGAAAGTATTCAGACAGCATTTTATGCCGTTCTTCGGCGGCGGTCATCGCGTTGTCGTTTTCTGATTCTTCGACCAGCGGACAAACCCAGAACACCTTGGCACCTGCATTGACTTGCATATCAATACGTTCCAACAAATCCATAATTCGGCCACATGATAATTTGGTTGTTTTAATCGGCTTTCGTCCGGCGGGCTTTTCGTTGATAATTGACACATCCATATCGCCATAGATTGTCATGGACAACGTTCGTGGAATTGGTGTTGCAGACAGCGCCAACAAATCTGTGTTTGTTCCTTTGTTGCGCAATGCTTCGCGTTGGGCGACGCCAAATCTGTGCTGTTCATCAATTATAACCAGTCCCAAATCTTTGTATTCAACGTCTGCGGAAAACAGCGCATGCGTCCCCACAACCACACGCGTGCGCCCCGACCGCAGCGACACTAACTTTTCTCGACGTGCCACCCCTTTGTCGCGCCCGGTCAGAATATCGCAGACAATTCCGATTTTATCACACAAAGGCTTTAATTTCGCAAAGTGTTGTTGTGCCAAAGTATCTGTTGGGGCTAATATGGCGGTCTGGCCGCCCATTTCTGCCATTCGCACGGCGGCGGCCAATGCAACAATGGTTTTTCCGCTGCCTACGTCCCCTTGGACTAATCGCATCATCGGCACGTCGCGTGTCATATCATAAAAGATTTCATCACATGTGCGCTTTTGCGCGCCTGTCATCTCAAAAGGCAGCGTTGCCCAAAACTTGTCCATTAAATCGTATTTTTTTGCCCGTGCGTTTCGACGATTTCGTACATCCATGCGATTACGTCTGCTGATAACAATTGCCGCCTGATGTGCCAACAGTTCACAGTACGCCAACTTTGCCATATACGTTGCGTTCGGTGCTAAATCTGCATCAGACTTTGGGAAATGCACATGTTCCAACGCATCAAAAAATTCCAACACGCGTTCATCGCTTTCGCCACGCAGTTTGTCGGGCAGGGCGGCAAAAATCTGGTCGCGAATATTTGCGAATACTTTTTGTGTCAGTCCTTCACCTGCGGGATAAATTGCCTGGGCGGATGGAATTTTGGCTGCGTTTTGTAGTTCTTCGATAAAGTCTGGATGGTTAATTGTTGGCTTTGTTGTCTTTTCCAGTTTTCCCGACACCATGCGCCATGTACCCACCGGCATTTTGTTCAGCCAATAATCCAGATATTTCGCATTAAAGAACTGGATAATAACAGTATTTCCTAATTTGTCATTACATGTAATCTGGGTTGGACTGCGGCGGCCGCGAAATGCGCGTCCTGTTCGATGAGATTTTATCATCAGCGGAACAGTAATCGTGTCGCCTGGATTTGCGTCCAGCACATTTTCTGTTATTCCGCGTGCGCGCACATAAGACGGGCGATGACGCAGAAAATCCAGTACACGTCGTCCGCCCAAAACTTCATCCAGTCTTGTGGCCAATGCAGGACCCACCCCGCGAATAAATTGCAGGTCAGTATTTAAAAAATCTACTATCTCACGTCTCATCACATATAAATTTAGTGAAAAATGCGCAAATATTCAACCGTAAAAAGAAAAGTTGAATTGTTGTAAAAAACTGCTAAAATCACCATCCGTCAGATGATCTGGGCATGGCTGGCCAGAAATGGTCAGAGGAAAGTCCGGACTGCTTGGGACAGCGTACCGGCTAATATACCGGGCGGGGCGACCCGACGATTAGAGCAACAGTGACGTAAACGATTAAATTCGAGTGAAACGGGCAATCTCTGCGCGCAGCAACTTCAAATAGGCTCCCTATATGTGTCCCACATTGGGGGCGGGTAGAAGGCTTGACATATCGCAGTAATGCAATATGCAGATTAATCATGCCCACTACCGCGGGGCGGTATGTAAACTATACTGCCCCGATGGCAGAACAGAATCCGGCTTATATGTTCATCTGCACCATGCGCCTGCGGGCGCATGTTTTTTTTTCTAATACATAAACTAATTTTTTATGATAAAATAAATCTGATAATACAAGCAGGGAGAGAATACATGAAAATATCAATCATTGGCATTGGTTCTGTGGGTGCGGCGGTTGCGACCGCGGTTGCAAACACGGGGCTTGCGCATGAAATAGTGTTGTTTGATCGCGATGGTATTCGCGCGCGTGCCGCTGCCGAAGATTTAGGACATGCTGCTGCTTTCTCGTATGATATTAAAATAACCGCGGTCAGCAACTATCGTGCAATTCGTGGTTCTGAAATTGTAATAATTGCCGCCGGTGCGAATCAAAAACCGGGACAAACGCGAACAGATTTATTACATGCGAATGCGGCTGTAATATCTGACATTGTTCCGCGCGTTATGGCGAACGTGGACGCCAAGAATGTGAAATTGATAATTGTCACCAATCCGTTGGATGTGATGGTAATGCTTGCCCAGAAAATATCAAAATTGCCGGTGTCGCGCGTCATTGGTACAGGGACGATGCTGGATTCTGCGCGCCTGCGTACAATTCTGTCGCGCCAGTTGTCTGTATCAACCCAGTCTATCAACGCATACGTCCTGGGCGAACATGGCGACAGCAGCATGATTGTCTGGTCATCTGCCTGTGTTGGGGGAATTGATTTAAATTCATTTTGCCGCCAGACAAAAATCAGTCTGCCGCAGACTACGCGCAGAACGATTGAACATCGCGTTCATAACGCGGCCTATGAAATAATCCAGGGACGTGGCGCAACATGGGACGGCATCGCTGGTGCGGTGGCGGATTTGGTGCGCTGTATTACAAACGACGAACGCAGAATTTTAACTGTGTCCACCGTTGACGGCCAGGGCGATAAATCACTATCTATGTCTCTGCCACGCATTGTGGGGCGGGACGGTGTTGTTGCGACCTTGACTCCTAAAATGGATTCGACTGAATCCGCCGCGCTTCGTCGCAGCGCGCGTATAATTCGCAAGAATTTCGATTTGTTATAAAAAGAAACCGCCAATTGGCGGTTTTTAATTTACTGCATATCTGGTGCGATTGCGCCAACAGGACAAATTGCAGCACACGTCCCGCATGAAATACATTTGCTTGGGTCGATTACGCACTTGCCGTCTGCGCCTGTTGAAATTGCTGCAACAGGACACACACCCATACATGTATGACAACCGATACATTTGCTTGGATCAATTTTATAAGCCATTTTATTTTCTCCTTGCTTTATTTGATGCTTATTCACGATTAAACAAACTTAACAAATACTGGAACATTGCAATAAATGAAATGTACAGATGCAACGCCCCCAGAACCGCCAATTGATTTTTCTGGTTATCGTCTCCAATAACGGCATAGGCGCGTTTCAGGTTCTGCATATCGTATGCTGTGAACAATGCGAATACCAGAACACCAATAAAGCAAACGATTGTGCCAAATGCGCCACCCATCATTGCTGGCCATATAAACGACAATACGCCAACCAAGATTAAACCAATCATACCCATGGTCAGGAAAACGCCTAAAAACGACAGGTCTTTTACTGTCTTGTATCCAAACAACGCCATGCACGCGAACATCAGCGCGGCCACAATAAATGCCATCAATATAGATGCCGGATTAACAGCCAGCGCAACTGCAATCAACGGTGTCATTGTAATCCCAATCAATGCTGCGTACACCGCTAACAATAATGCAGCGGTTGCAGGTTTCATGCTGAATACGCGAACCTGGGCCCATATTGACAATGCCAATCCGCCAAACAGCAGAACATAGTACAGCCCTGACATACCACCCGTATGGAAATTAAACAAGTACTGTAATCCGCCACCCCAAATAGTCATATATGCGGCAATTGCGGTCACCCCAACGGCGCCAAACATCAACGCAAAAATACGTTTCAGATACAAATCAATCCCACTGGCTCTTTGGTTTGTGGATATATTTCTTTTTGTCATTTGATAATTCTCCTTGTTATTTACGAAATATATAATACAATGCCCACACAAATTCAAGACTAAAAGGTAATGTACAATGGGATTTCTTTATAGTGCTATAAATCAGATGCTTGCTTCGCAACGTGCAAACTATCGTGAATTAAAACAAGGTGACGAATGTTTAGCAGGGCGTTATATGCGCACAGAAACCCTTAACGGATTGGCTTTGCGTTCCGAACAGATTAAGTCAGAAATCGCTGCCGAAGAGGCACGCGCAAAACCTGATATGGCGCGTCTGATGCGTTTGCGCAAAATTGAAAAACTGCTTGCGAACACATTGGCCAGATGTCGTTAGAACTGATATAACAAGGGGGGACACATGGCAATTACAGTCAATCCGATTTCACCAGTTGCGTTTTCTTTGCTGGGAATGGATATTCGCTGGTATGCATTGGCATACGTTGCGGCATTTGTTGTTGGGTATTGTGTGTTTGTGCGCTTGATGCGTCGCAACAACAGCGGCCTGTTTCTTGATAAAAAACAGATGGACGATTTGCTGACAGCGATAATATTGGGTGTTATCATAGGTGGTCGATTAGGTTATGTTCTGTTTTACGATTTAGGCTACTTCTTGGCGCATCCCCTGGAAATTTTTGCGGTTTGGCATGGCGGGATGAGTTTTCATGGCGGTCTGATTGGCGTGATTGCTGCAACGTTTTTATTCGCGCGTCGTCGGAAAATTAACGCATGGAAAATTCTGGATTTGTTGGCGGTTGTTGCGCCAATTGGGTTGTTCTTTGGTCGTATTGCAAACTTTATAAATCGCGAGGTTATGGGGCGTCCTACTGATGTGCCTTGGGCGGTTGTGTTCAATGGCGACACCACAATTCCGCGCCACCCCAGCCCATTGTACGAGGCCGCAACCGAAGGCATACTATTATTCGTTATAATGTACTGTCTGTATCGATACACAAATTTGCGCAACAAACCGGGTGCGCTAGGCGGAATTATGGGTATGGGCTATGCGTCATTTCGCATGTTTTGTGAATTGTTCCGCGCCCCAGATGCCCAGATTGGTTTCTTGACTTCCTGGGGACTGACAATGGGTCAGTTGTTATCGCTGTTTATGTTTTTTGCAGGTTTTGTAATTTTTATATTTGCAATACGCAAAAAATAATGTACAATGTGCGCCGTTGACCGAACAGAGCAAGGCGGACACCACGAAGCGCGGTCGAATGCGGCGGTCTTGCATACGAGTAAGCGAGACAAGCAAAGCGTGGTCGAGTGCTAACGAGTGGTGAGCAGTACCGACAGGTACGGTCAGCGAACAAAACCGTAGGTTGAAAGATCCGCGGAAAAAAGTTTAGGATGGTTGGCAGAGCGGTCGAATGCGGCGGTCTTGAAAACCGTTGTGGGGGCAACCCCACCGGGGGTTCGAATCCCTCACCATCCGCCACAAAAAACATATGCCCCAAGTGGGCATATTTTTTTGTATTGCGGTGGTTGGATAAGAACCCCCGAAGAAGCGACATTGTCGCGCGGGGTTCAAGCCGCAGGCAATAAAAATCCCGCCGTTCGGCGGGATTTTAAATTATTTATTCTGCAACTTCTGGTGCCGGTGCTGGCATTTCTGGTGCTTCTTCTGGGCGTGGGCCGTGTTTCATTTGTTTGCGCGCCGCCTTGAATTCTTCGCGCGAAACACAACCGTTTGCATCAGTATCCATCATTGGAACCATTTCTGCTAATTTTGGGCATTTTACAACCAAACAACCATTTTCAAATTCTGGTCGTGGACCCATTTTGCCACGTTTGCCATTGCAGCACATTTTTGCCGATGCAAAGCCCAATGCGAAAATGATTAAAACCAAAATTAACTTTTTCAGGAAACGACCAAACGTGCATTTCTTTTTTGCGCATGCGCATTCGCCACCACATGCACATCCTTTGTCACAGCCGCATGGTAATTTTTCAACGACTGGTGCCGCTACAACTTTCTTTGTTTCTGTAGTTTTTTTTGCAGGTGCTTTTTTCGCTACAGTTTTTTTAGTTGTCGCTGGTTTAGAAACTGTCTTTTTTGCAACGGCTTTTTTTGCTGTTGTTTTTTTTGTTGTTTTTTCTGCCATTTGTCCTTCCTTTATTTGTTTGACGATTTGATTGTATTCAAATAAAAAAACGATGTAAAGAAAAATTTTTTATTAAAAACCCCGCAATTGCGGGGTAGAATTACTTTTTCTTGCCAGCGGTTTTCTTTGTACTTGCTGTCTTTTTTGCTGGTGACGCCTTGTATTCTTTATACAGTGCCATAAAGCAAGTATATGCCAACAGTGCTGATACCGCAGTAATCAAGCCTGCAATCAGACCGTCAGAAAATACTGCGAACAACAAAATTGCAGCAACCAAGACAACGGTATAACCCAAATTCTTAGACAGTACATTTAACAATTTTTCAAACATTGATTTCCCCCTTGTGATTTTGTTTGGACGACAACACTATACAAATGTTTTTAAAAATTTTCCATGAAAAAATACCACCCATTTCTGGGTGGCATTAAACAAGGGAGATATGAACAAACTAACTTTTGTAATTTATGGCTTACAAAACCACATGTCCGCCCAGACGCGCTGTCTTTGGGATTGGGCCAAAAGACGAACGTGGACTGACATAAATGTTGCCTGTGATGACAAAGTCGCCACAGAATTGCAACATATTCACATCGCGCAGGAACAGGTTCCCATTGATACGAATGTCGCATGGCAAAGTATATTTGCGCATATTCTGCAAATATAAATTACCGTTAACTTGTGAGCCGTTTTTCAGCATTGTGCCTGCACCACGACTGTCGATAATAACATCACCCATAAACTTATTTTGGTGTTTTGCGGTCTGTTGTCTTGCGACTTTGGCTTCTGTACGATTTACAGGTGTGACATTAACAGATGGCGCTTCTTTTTTATTTGTCTGTGCGTTAACCTTGATTGGTAACACCGGACGCGGTCTAACGTTGCGTGGCGCAGATGCGTCTGTCACCACCACCTGTTCAGGTGTATTTTGTGCTTTTGCAACAATAACCACTTGCTTACGGCATCCAACAACGTCGATAATCAGCATAGAAAACAATACAATAATCGCAACCAGCAATGCCAGGTTTACCATTGCAACCAAATTGATACCGCATAACCAGTTCCAAAAACGTTTACACAATTTGGCAATCATACGAAATGGCCAGCAAATAATATTCCACACGCGTGCCCAAAAGCCTTTGCGCTTGGTATTTTTGCGCGCAGTCTTGCCTTTGTTGCTTTTTTTATTTGCCTTGACGCGACGCGCGGCGAATTTCATTTTCAATTTATCAAACATCTATTGCCCCCTTGGCTGATTTCTAATTTCTTACCCCAAAAATAGTATTTGTCAATACGTTTGTCAAGTGTTTTTGTCAAATTTTTTATTTTTTTGACCTTTTGCGCGATATAATGTATTATATAAGTCTGGATGAGAAAGGCTATATCACTATCTTTATTATTGGCTGCTTGCGCGCCCGCGTGGCATGCGCCATCTGACTTTATATATGCGCCAATTACGTCTGGGAAATACACACTTGCGACATACCAGCATTTATCGGATACCACATCTCCAATTCACATTTATATCGAAGGCGACGGTAATTCCTTTAATGCGCGCGGTGTGCCGACATCTGATCCGACCCCCCGTGGAACATTGGTTCGCGATATGGCAACGCGCGACAAATCGCCAAATGTTGTTTACTTGGGGCGTCCATGCCAGTATATTATGTCACCCGCATGTACCAGGACCGATTGGACAGACGGGCGTTTCTCTGCCGATGTTATTGATTCCATGGCGCGCGCTATCAAGACTGTTGCGCAAACACGGCCGATTGTTTTGATTGGGTATTCCGGCGGCGCAATGGTATCTGGAATCGTCATAAACCAGAATCCAGATATGAATGTTGTACAATGGGTAACGATTGCTGGGGTGCTAAATCATACCGATTGGACGCGTTTTTTTGGCGACAAACCATTATCAAAGTCACTTAATATGACCGTTTTGCCGGATGTGCCCCAGACGCACTATGTTGTATCTGGCGATCGTGTTGTTCCAAATGCATTATCAAGCAAATGGATTGGTTCGAAAAAAGTGGTTAAAGTCCCAAACGCCACACATGACAGAATCCCAGAAATAACATTAAGTTTTTAATCCTGTTGACAAATCGGCGTTTTTGTATTATATATTAGCCTGTGCCCGGTTAAAGGTTATGGATATATAACAAAAAATGGGACAGGGGCAAATATGGCAAAAACAGAAAAACAATTATCTTTCGGGCTGATGGATATCCCAATGTCCTGCAGTTTATTCATGGAACCCGCATTAAAGCGGCACAAGCACTATATTGCGCCAATGTCATCATTTGTAAAAGAATATGTTCATGAATGGAATGTGGCATTATTAGATGTTATGAACATGTCATCTATGAAGAAGCATCTGGGCGCAGTAGGACAGAAAATCATTGGCGGCTCGATACGCAACACCAAATATCTATCACGTTGTGTTGAACGTGCAGAAAATATTCCAATGCACTCATTACATTATGCGTTGCGTTTTTCGGAAAGTGCCCGCTTTTTATCAGATAAAATATCAACTGGCGTGACCCACAGTTTTGTTGATCTAGGCGCGGGTTTGTCGCCATTGGCGGCCGCCATCCAGACTGAACACAACATGACTGGTGCCTATATTATTGACGTTCCTGTAATTATGGAAGCGTATATTCGCACCGCAGAATTAGTTGGTGGGCGTATTCCCATGCCAATCACATGGGATGATGCCAAAGAAATGTCATCGTCGCGCACTATAGATACGGTTGTTGCGATGGGCGTGTTGCACTATATGCCCAAGAACGAGCAAATAGAACGCATGCAATTTATCAATCAGCACATTCCAAACTTTATGTTGGAAATCAAATATAATAACAGCGGCACAGTCGAAGAAAGTTCATTTGATTTGAGCCAACTGCAGTCTTTAAGTCTGCTGGTAAGAAGTACTCATACCCTAGAAACAGCGGTTATTCAAAATTCATTACGCTATTTATCGCGTTTTATTCATGCGATGCCTAATCGTCGTGATTTTCTGGAAAACAGTCGTTCGTTATTTCTTTCTCGATAAAAATGGGGGGCAGTTATGGCATATTCATACGAAGAAATAGTATCAATTTTAAAATATGCGCGTGATAATGGCACGATTGCAGCAGCCCAGCATTTTGGTGTTGCGTCATCTACGGTTGTGCGCTGGAACAATAAATATAAAATTTATGAAACCCAGGTCATGCGTACTTTTTCAGTCGAACAAAAAATCGAAATGTTGCAATATGCGAACCAGCATGGATTAACGAATGCCATGAATCATTACAGCATAGACGTTGCCACATTACAGTCGTGGAATAAAAAACTGCATGTATATAAACAGCATGGCCAAAAACACGCTGCAACGACAAATAAATTACCGGAACGCAAATCCGAAGAATTTAAACGGCTTGTATTAGAATGTGCGCGTGACAATGGACCATCCAAAGCGGCCCGCATGTACAATGTCGCTGCATCAACTATTCGTCTGTGGAACAAAGAACTTAATGTATATCCTACGCGCGCGCATCGTACATTCACACCGGGACAGCGCGCAGAAATAATTGCGTACGCAAACGAACATGGTATCGCCACCGCAGCACATAAATTTAATGTAGTGGGCTTTCAAATCCAGAACTGGATTGATGATCAGCATTGTTTATAACTTAACACCGTATTTGCCACGATTTATCGGGCGATATGATAACGCTTCGGCCAAATCGTTCATCTCGATATTTGTTGAGCCACGCAAATCAGCGATTGTTCGCGCCAATCGTTTAATACGGTTATAACCACGGGCAGACATTCCCATCTTTTCCGCCGCAGTATTCAAGAAAGTCGTTAATTCTGGCGATAATGCGGCAAACTGTTCCAGCGCGGGTCCGTCCAAATGCGCGTTAACACAACCTTGGCGTGCGATTTGTCGATTGCGTGCGGCAACCACGCGCGCACGAACTGTTGCGCTGGATTCTCGTGGGGTTGTGTCTGCAGTCATTTCCCATGGTTTAACTGCGTCCACGTCAACATGTAAATCAATACGGTCCAGCAACGGTCCAGAAATCTTGTTTTGATATGCTTCGGCGCATCGTGGTGCGCGTGAACAGGACATTGCTGCGTTTCCTAAATGCCCACACGGACATGGATTCATGGCGGCAATCAATTGAAAGCGCGCAGGATAAGTCGCATTGCGCCTTGCGCGCGATATTAAAATACGGCCAGATTCCATTGGCTGGCGCAGAATTTCCAGCGTCGCACGATTAAATTCCGGCAATTCGTCCAAAAACAATACGCCGTTGTGCGCCAAAGATATTTCACCCGGTCTTGCGTCCGACCCACCGCCCGCCAACGCGACGGGGCTGGATGTATGATGCACGCTGCGAAATGGGCGTGTTGATAACAAACCGCGCGTCCCCAGTTCGCCTGCGATTGAATATATCGTAGATGTTTCTAAAATTTCCTGTGCGGTCATTTCGGGCATGATTGTTGGCAATCGTGATGCCAGCATGGTCTTACCCGACCCGGGCGGCCCAACCATCAGCATTGCGTGCCCACCGGCCGCCGCAATTTCCAATGCGCGTTTTGCAGCAGCCTGACCATGAACGTCCGCCATGTCCAGCGTGGAATTATTTTCGCCTGTGGGCGTGGTTAGTTCTGGTACGGGTAAAATCTGGGTTCCTTTGAAATGGTTGATTAACTGCACCACATGAAACGGTGCCAGAATATTTTCATGTCCTGCCCATCTTGCCTGTGCGCCCTGGTCCCCAGGACAGATTATCCCCAATCCGCGCGAATTTGCCCACACCGACGCAGGCAGAACCGCATCAGTCTTGACGATTGCGCCGTTTAAGCCGACTTCGCCCAGAATCACATATTTTTCCAGTTCGTTTTCTGGCAACACGCCAATCGCGCATAAAATTCCACACAAAATAGGCAAATCAAAATGTGAACCGCTTTTTTCAACGTCTGCCGGCGATAAATTTACGGTCAACCGCTTTGGCGGCAACGACAGATTCAGCGACGACAACACATTTCGAATACGTTCTGCAGATTCTTTAACCGCACGATCTGCCAATCCAATGATGTTAAATTCAGGTTTTGACAATCCGGACGACAACTGAACCTGAACATCAATCGGTGTTGCGTCCATTCCATTAAATATAATTGAATTCAAAGATATCATGTGTTTCATATTATAACTTGAATTAACTTTGCGCAAGTTTTAATATACCTCATAATAACAAAAGGATTTTATATGCCCGCCAAGAACAAAAATGTTGCTCGTGAATGGTTTAACACAATTTTTTATGGGGCGCTGATTGCCATCATTTTTCGCAGTTTTCTGCTGGAACCATTTAACATTCCGTCTGGATCTATGATACCAACATTGCACGTTGGCGACCATATCTTTGTTGAAAAGTGGGCATACGGTTATTCGCGCTATTCGTTCCCATTTGGATCTTGGAAAATGTGGGATGGTCGTTTCTGGGCGACCGAGCCTGAAATCGGTGATGTCATCGTGTTCCGCAACCCGATTAACGAACAGCAGGATTATGTAAAACGTCTGATTGGCAAACCCGGCGACAAGATTCAGATGATTGACGGTCGTCTGCACATTAACGGAACGATGATTCCACGCGAAAATCCACGTCCTTATATTGTTGCTATGTTGCCTAAATCTATGCGTTCTGTTGGGTATTATCGCGATAACATGTCGATTAAGGGAAATAAGATTTGGGTTAACAACGAACCTGCAGACTTTAATTACACGATTGAGTACAAACCAGATGATTTCTGTCACATGTACAACGGTGCATGCGGTGTATTTAATGCGACCGAATATACTGAAACCTTACCAAACGGCGTGTCGCACAGCATAATTGAAATGGCTGACAATGCATACTTTGATAACACAGAATTGTTTACGGTTCCTGAAAATCATTACTTTTTTATGGGTGACAACCGCGACAACAGTGGCGACAGCCGTGGTGATGTTGGCTTTGTTCCGCGTGATAATGTCCTGGGCAGCGTTTGGTTTGTATGGTATTCGCACAATTATTACTCACCAATGTTGGCCATATGGAATTGGGGAAACAAGATGCGTTGGAACAGATTTGGTATGGGGATAAATTAAAATGCAAGAACTAGGTTACGAATTTAAGAACAAATCATTGTTGGATCTTGCGCTGACGCAAAGTGGTGTTAATTCCATCCATAACAATGAACGATTGGAATTTATTGGTGATCGCGTGCTGGGATTGTCCGTGGCGGATTTGTTGATGGATATGTATCCATCTGAAACCGAAGGCGAACTGGCGCGTCGTCATGCACAATTGGTGTCTACGGACACATTGGGTACATTGGCGCACGAAATGGGAATTGATAAGCGTGTACGTCATGGGCATATGACTGCGGGTCGCACAAAGCACATGCTTGCCAACACGATGGAGGCTATATTTGGTGCTATCTATATTGATGGCGGGTTCGAAGCCGCCCGTACGGTAATTATAAACCTGTGGCGCGATTTGGCGTCGCGTGATATTATCGCGCCCAAGGATCCGAAAACTGCACTCCAAGAATTAGTTCAACAGACGTCCAAGGGTCAATTACCTGTTTACGAGTATGGGGCTGGTACGGGTGCATCGCACAATCCGGTATTTCACGCCCGTGTCAGCGCCCTGGGGCAAACCGCAACCGCATCTGGTGATTCTAAAAAGGCGGCCAGCACTGCTGCTGCTGCAGAATTACTGAAAATGCTTGCAAAATCAGATAATGCGAATTAAAATCAACGCAACAAAAAGATATAAGGGTAAAAAATGTTTTCGATTTTATTGGTTTTGTTAATTATCGTCGCAGTTATGATGATTGGTTTAATTTTATTACAAAAGTCCGAAGGTTCTGGCATGTCTGGTTCATCTGCGGCATCAATGTTTGGTGGTGCGTTGACTGGTGCAGCGGCTGGTAATTTTCTGACCCGTGCGACGGCATGGTTGGCGACAATTTTCTTTGTATTATGTGCGGCATTGGCATTGGTTGCGTCTAAATCAGATATGGCGGCGCCACAAAGTGATTTGCGCAACGAAATCGTACATCAGGAAAGCGCGCCACAACCTGCGCCCGCCCCAATCACAGAATAAAAATCAATCCCGCCAATCGGCGGGATTTTTATTGCTGGATTGCGTTTTCAAAATCTTCTTCGCCCCAGATTGTTATTCCCAATTCCTGGGCGCGTGCCAGTTTACTGCCTGCGTCCGTTCCTGCCAAAACAATGTCGGTCTTTGCAGACACGCTGCCTGAAACCTTGGCGCCCATGCGTTCCAGAATTTCTTTGGCTGCGTCACGCGTATAGTTTGCCAATGTTCCCGTCAAAACAACGCGCTTGCCCGCCAATGGGCCGTCGGTGGTTGCCGTTACAACGTCCGCATCACGAACGTTTATGTGTTGTAATAATCTGTCCAATGCCGCCGCGTTATGTTCATCGGCAAAGAATGAAACGATTTCATCTGCCATAACATCGCCAATGCCGTCAATCGTTTTCAGTTTCCACACGGGTGCATTCCGCACCGCGTCCAACGAACCAAACGCACGCGCCAGTATTTTTGCCGTTACTTCACCGACTTCTGGAATCCCAATCGCGAACAAGAATCTGTGTAAATCGATATTGCGTGCATTTTCAACAGATGTATTCAAATTGGCAACGGACTTTTCTCCAAATCCATCCATGCGTTTGATTTCTTCGCCGTGATTTTGAATCAGGGTAAATATATCTGCGGGTTCGCGTATCCAACCGCGCCCAACAAAATTTTCCAACTGTTTGGTCCCCAGCCCATCAATATCAAAACGTTTACGCCCGACAAAATGTTCCAGTTCACCAATCAATTGTGCCGGACAGCCCAGGGTGTTAACACACCTGCGTGCCACCATCCCAGATTCTTGGACGACATTCCCCCCACAAACAGGGCAGGTCGTCGGAAATTGAAATTCCACCGCGTCTGGTGTGGATTCCGCAACACCCACAATCTGTGGAATTACATCACCTGCGCGTTGCACGATAACCTTGTCGCCAATCTTTACCCCCAGACGCTTAATTTCGTCTGCGTTATGCAGTGTCGCGCGCGAC
>JBKSMY010000028.1:0-4113 GCA_046882065.1 Alphaproteobacteria bacterium
CCGCCCAAACGAGTGTTGAATAACGTTTGTCAACGTTGAATTTTGCTTAGTATTCTGGGCTTTACAGCGGATTTTAAATTTATTATACTTAAATAAAAATCGGTAGCAAAAACTAAAATTTCATACCTGCGGTAGCAAATACGTAGCAAAAAAATGGATGAAAAAGGCATCTGAAAAATATGAAATCGAACCGCTTTAATTTTACTGAACGTGCACTGGCCGCATTGCCAGTTCCGACGACTGGTTCGGCGGTCTATTACGATGCCGGTTCAATGGACGGTCTGTGTGTTATTGTCACCTATGGCGGGACCAAAACATACTATGCCTATATGAAGTTCCAGGATGTCCCCCGTCGTGTTAAAATTGCTCGTGTCGGTCAGATGAAGTTGATAGAGGCACGAATGAAAGCTCATACACTAAAAGAACGTTCCCTGCGTGGCGAAGATCCGTCGGCCGAACGGCGTGATGCACTGAAAGATATGACCCTGCGCCAGTACTATGAAAACATTTATGTGCCCCAACATTCAATGGTTCATAAAAAGCCTGCGACCGTATACGATGACAACGGACTGTTCCGTCGCAATATGAAGCCGTTTCATAATCGCCAGATGCGAACGATATCTCAACTGGAGGTGTCCCAACTGCACGGTTCCTTGAAACGTAAATGCGGCCTGTACAGTGCCAACCGAACCCTGGGCCTGTTGCGCCACATGTATAACAAAGCATACGAATTGGGATATCCACGTCGCCTGGAAAATCCGGCGCAATATGTCAAGGCTTTTAAAGAAAAAAGTCGAGACCGTTTTATGTCTCGGGCCGAGTTGGCACGCTTTTTCGAAGCACTTCAATATGCCGAGCCACGTTTCCGTCACTACATCTTGCTGTCATTGTTCTTGGGGCAACGGCGCAGTAATATCCTGGCATTGCGCTGGGGCGATATAGATTTTGAAAACGACATTGTGCGATTTGTTGATACCAAGAATGGCGATACGGTTAACACACCCATGACGGACCAGGCCCGTGAAATCCTGATACAAATGTACAGGACGGCCGGGGATAATCCGTGGCTGTTCCCCAGCAGTACCAGCAAAAGTGGCCATATCGAAGAGCCTAAACGTGCGTGGAATGCACTGCTGAAACGTGCGAATATTGAAAACCTGCGCATCCATGACCTGCGCCGCACAATGGGCAGTTACCAGGCCATCACCGGATCCAGCCTGCATATTATCGGCCAGTCGCTGGGGCATCGTTCCACCGCCGCCACCCAAATCTATGCCAGATTATCCTGTGATCCGGTCCGTGAATCAATGCAACGCGCCACCAATTCAATGCTGGGTCTGTTGGGGTGATTAAAAAATTCGGGATTGTGTTTGTGAAGTAAAATCTATTTTATTCCTAAAAATTTCTTGTGTTAGTACAAACAATAATTAATATATTACAGGTAAATAAAAGGGCTTATAAGTGAAAATCATGAAGAAAATTTTAAAATGGACATTTCGGGCTGTAATAGGGGTTGTTTTAATAGGGCTTATGACAAATAAAATTTATTATGATCTATTTCAGGCACCAGAATTGTCTTATATCACTAGAACGTATTCTGTATTTTCTGGAATAAAGTCAAATGACTCGACGGTTAAACTATTTGTTAATGACGAACAAGTTGAAAAATTGTATATGACCACGATAAGGTTAGAAAATTCTGGAGGTGTGGCTTTAGAACGAAACGACTTTTCCGCAGAACGAGACCCCTTGCGTATAACCGGACAAAATATCAAATCTGTAGTTATAGACGAAGCGAATTCTAGATATAACTCGGAAACATTTATTGTTGAGAAAAATTCAGAATTTTTAATAAATTTTAAATGGTTAAATCCTGGCGACTATTTATCTATTAGTATTTTACATAATCAACTTAATTCAAACATAATGATACAAGGCGGTTTTGCTAATGTGAGTGATACTAAAATGATACCGTTTGAGCAGCATATTAGAAGAATTTTGCTGTTTCGTGCAATATTTTTAACTTTATTAGTTTTGTTTATCACAATAACTTTCTTTCTTGTGCCATATGTATTATTTATTAAGTTGAAATATGGGGTGTTCTGGATTTCGTATACTCAATTCTCTGTGTATGCATATATAATATCTTGTAAATCATACAATAAAGCGGACAGAAAGAGAATTCTTAGAGAGGTTGCACATACCAAAGGTAATGATGATTTGGGCAAGTTAATGGATAAATATTGTAACAAAAACAAAAAGTAAACATCCGCCCTGTGTGGGCGGGTTATTTTTTATATGCATTCCACAAATACTCAAATCGCTTGGTGTATTCTTGCGCGGGGTGGGTCAGAAAGATGCAGTTTTCGCTGTTATACTTGGTGGCGGCGGTGGTCCAGTTATAGGAACCCGTCACCATGCGCTGATTATCAAAGACGGCGAATTTATTATGTTCAATCTTGTGCCGGCGATTGACGCGGACGGGGATGCCGGCGGCGACCAGTTCATCAATCATGGACGATTTATGCCCGGCCATAGTTCGGTCGGTGATAATTCGCACCTTTGCGCCCCGACGGTGGGCGGCGATAATGGCATCGGCAATTTTCGGATTGGTTATAGAATAAACGGCAATGTCGATTTTATCGGCCCGACCCAGTTCTGCAATTATGCGGTCTTCGCATTCGGTGCCGGGGGTGAAATAAACCGCCATGTTTTGCGGTATAGTTGCATGTTGCGTGGGTAATTGCGCCCCAACGCCAACCCCAATGGCAAACGCAATTCCAATAACAAAAGTCCATTGTCTGACAAACATACAACCCCAAACAAAAGACCACTCGATAAAGAGTGGTCGGGAGTTCATCAGTTCAAGAACAGAACTCTGCGCCTTCAGGATAAACCTTATTATATAGCAACAGCATCCCGACCATTGTCGGGACATTAGAAGTTGTGGTTCTTGGGCGATGAAACCCGTTCGCACTTTTAATGTCGATCGTGCAATTACTTGCACACACATATTCTACACCATTTCCCACAAAAATCAAGGGCGGTGTATTATCTTATAATTGTGTGCTTGAACCACTGTTCTTGGAAAGCGGTTTTTTGTTCAATATATTCGTTTGTTGGATTTTGTCCGTCTGGCACAACAATCAGTTTATCGTCGTTGTCATTTGTGCGACGAATAATCGCAACGCATTTTCCGGAAAATGTTGCCAACGGTGTATCAACACCCAATACATATGCGTCTAATTCTTCGCCATCGCCCGATATGGTGTTTGGGATAAATCCATAATTCACTTCGTATGTAAAGCCGTGTTTTGGGTGTTTGCTGCCCAGGGGTCTATCCATTTGTACACGCACTAATTTGCCCAAGAAATCACGTGCATTGACTGGTTTGGGATTTGACATTTTCTGATAATTCAAAACCATATTAAACCCTGGAACAATAGACGGGATAAATTCGCCTGTGTTTTGCATATGTTGAATGTCAGCCAGTGTCGTCCACTTGACGGATTGTACCTCGCTTGCCTGTGGTTTTAGTTCGGAAATATTAGCATTGCTGTGCACAAGCCATATATCAACAAAATCCATTGGTCGCTTAATTGTGCCAATCAATACAGAATTTTTAGGGTCTGGTGTCAGTCCTAACTCTTCCACTGTTTCGCGAACGCATGCATCCCAACTGGATTCACCTGCGATTGCGCCGCCGCCAGTTTGGCCCCACATATTTGGAAATTTCTTGGCCGTACCCATACGTTGCTGCAACAGATATTCGCCGGCATCATTTACAATCCATACATGCACAGACAGCTTGTTCAATCCGCTGGGGATTGGTTGCCCGCGTTCTATAATTGAAACAGGATTGCGTAAATTATCATACAGGGTATTTTTTTCGGACATTTCAAATCCTTATGGCTGGGGGTACAGGTTCAGTATAAAATGCAAAAGTTGCATTGTCAAAAAAAATCAAGGGTGGTGTTTCGGGGGACGAAACGCCATTTTTGCAATATGTTCAAAATATGTAGATTTTTTTATGGGTTGTGAAATGGTAAGTTATTCATCGGACTGCGGACAGGTTGCGGATCCTGTGTAGCTGCTGTGTAGCCAAGGGGTTAA
>JBKSMY010000029.1:0-10506 GCA_046882065.1 Alphaproteobacteria bacterium
TGTGCCTATTTCGTACATGAAACGTGCGATTTGTTTTGCCAGTTTTGTTTTGTGTTTCTTTATTAATTCCGGGGAAATTTGTCGTATGCCAGCCCCGTGAATAAATTTATATTTTCGTACCAATATGCCGCGGTGTTCAAAAATGTCTACGGTTGGGATTGGTATTGGTGATATGGAGATGAATGCGTCAACTAGGCGCTTTTCCCGCAGAGCCAATTCGTCAGAATTTACGCGGCGCAGGGGGAATTTAAATATGTATTCATCATTGGCGCTGATTAATAAACTGCGTGCCTGGTATCCAATAAAGGTTTTGATTTTGCGAAGTGGTGTATTCAGATTTTTTCGCATAAAACGAATGTCAGATATAATGTTCGAATTTAATACAACCCGTGTATGACGGCGGGTGTTCTTGTTGTAAATACAACCGCAGATTATATTTGTTAAAAATTTGCGTAGGGTTCCTGACATGATGATAAGTATCCTAGGAAATAAAAAAAATATGCGCAAGGGAAAACTTTCATTTGAAATATGTTGGGTTTGTGTATAAGATAGGGGGCGTAAGTTGAAAATGCCCCCATCGTCTAGCGGTTAGGACATCAGATTCTCATTCTGGCAACACGGGTTCGATTCCCGTTGGGGGTGCCAGGTTTGGATATAGGCACAAGTGAGTTGGGTATCCTTGTGATGCGAACCCGCCATTCGTTGCTAATAACGCAACTCATGGGGTTCTGATACACGCGGATTCCCGTTGGGGGTGCCAGGTTTGAATATAGGCACAAGTGAGTTGGGTATCCTTGTGATGCGAACCTGCCATTCGTTGCTAATAACGCAACTCATGGGGTTCTGATACACGCGGATTCCCGTTGGGGGTGCCATCCGCTTTCGCTTACGCTACAGCGAGATTAAAGGTATAAGAGTGCTGCGTCATGAAAAAAAATAATGATAATTTTTGGAAACTTCATGTTCCGTTTATTATGACGGGTGGGATTGCGTTTGTGTTGGCTTTGGCTATGGCCATGGCATATGATACTAAAAAGATTAAAAGGATGGAAAGGGCGCAAAATACAAAAGTCGCCAAAATTGATTCGCAAATTAAATCTGCAAATGCCCAGATTGACAGTTTGTATCGTGTAACTGATTCTTTGGTGGTGGATTCTTTGGCGCGTCATCCTGAATATTCCTGGGTTGTGGCTAATAAAGACAAGATAGATAGTTTGCGTGTATTAAATCAGGAATATATGCAGCAGGCATATGAGGCCGCAAAAAAGTATTCTATGATAGAAGTTGTTTATTGTAATGAACGTGTGTTTGAACGCTTTGGTGGTGTTTCTGGGGTCAGAAATGTAAAATGGAAATATTACGATAATAAAAAGAAAATCCAGGAATTTAATCGTCGTGCGCCGCTTGTGGCGCATGTGCCATCTGGGGTGCGGGCGCACTTTGATAGAAAAATAAACGCCCAGGTTCGTGCGCGACAAATGCAAATTGATTCTTTGCTGAATGAAAAAAATAGATTGATAAAATAAAAAAATCCCCGGTTTGGGGATTTTTTGCAAACAATGCATTTTAGGGATGTGGGTTCGGGGTCGTATGACCCGTTGGGTTTGTTTGTGCAGTGTCCGCGTTTTGTATTATGTGATATTTTGGCTGGGGTTTGTATAGGTGTGTTTTCCGCACTACATCGCGCGCAACAGATAGCCACGACGGAACATGCATTTGCGGTACGCGCCGACAGATTTAGATGTGGTGTTGCGGGGGACAGACAATAAACTGCGCTGGCCTACGTCGCGGTATTCGTTGGATTGAAATGTGACCCACAGGCCGTCCCAGTCAGGCATTATGCCGGATTGGTTCGGGGCAATTAATTTGGCAATACGGGAACGTGGCTGGTACGATGGTTTGTTTATGCCCAGGCATGCTTTGTGGTCGCGAACAAATTGTTCGGTGGTGACCGCTTCGTTTTCCCAGTTCAGAACCGTTGCGTCGTCAATGCTGCCGCGGTTGACAGATGCACAGGATGCTAAAAAAATTGATGCCAAGATTATCGGAAAATTTATTCTCATGTTTTATATTATAATTTAATTGCGTTTTGGGGGCAATAGTTTTTATAATGTGAAAAAAGAGAGAAGGAACAAAGCCTATGGCAATTAGTGTGCAACAATTTATCAAGTTGGCAAATTATTATAATCAGACCGCTATGCTGATGTCTGCCGTTTGTGTGCAAAAGGGCGGAATTGCAATGGAAAATTATGTTGGACGGTTCTATATGGCGGATGTGTTGGAATATGTTGTGGAATATGGACGACGTCTGATTGAACAGGATAAAAGTGTGGGGGCGGAAATTGTTGCGCTGGTTAATCGGTTCGCAGCACAGTTCGAACGGGTGCGTGATTTGACAACGCCGTCGCAGAAACCAATTCATGAAATGACGCTGGAAGAATTTGAACGCGTTATGAATATTTAAAGATAAAGGAAGTGGGGATGAAATATATTAGGTTTTTATTGTCTGTGATTTGTGTCGGGGCGGTTGCAGCATGTGTGCAGCAAAAACAGGAACAGCCATTGTATGACAATATCACGGTTGTTGATGAATTGGTAATTGATGAAAATTCTGTGCCTATTTTCCCGAAAAAGGCTGCGTTGACTACGGATACAGCACGTCGATTTTCGGTGGAGTTACCTATGCGGTGCGAAGTGGACTGGAATAATCAAAGTGTTGTGTCGGTTGTGCCGGCCGAACAAATTGAAATGTTGCGTTTAGGGGTTGGGGATGCATTGCCGGAATTGCAGGTGTCGGATTATGAATTCAAAGATTTGACGGTTAAAAATGCGCTGGATAAATTGTTGGACGGAACCGATATTGCTGTGGTGGAAAAGGGTGCGTTGTATGAGAAAATTACCGGTACGATTTCGTCAGGTAATTTGTCTGATGCAGTCGAACTGATGACCAAAATGGGCCGTGTATATTATTCCTATGATGCGCAGAATGGCGAGTTGAATTTGTCGCATCGTGCAAAGTGGCTGATTAAAATGCCACAGGATCAGACGATAATTATGGCTTTGTTGGATGCAATGCATGGGGCTGATATGCGCAATTTGTTGGTGGACTGGGCGGACAAAACCGTTGTGTTCGAAGGTAATTACCAGACCGAGCGCGAGGTCGCCAAGATAATCGCAGATATATCGGGCAAGAAATATATGCTGGCGTGGGATGTCGATGTGTATCGTGTGTATCCGCGTACCGACAATCCAATTGTTTGGATGAATTTATTGCCTGCGTTCGGGGAAAAGAATATCAAGATGTCAATCCCAGGTGTGGTTGGACGCGCACTGGTCGTTGGGCCGGAAATCAATACGAAAACATTACAGGAATTTTTGGGGCAACAGGCGAATGTCGTTCTGATTTCCCAGGGAACATTTGCAATCCCAAATGGATGGCAATCGCGATTTGATATCGGTCAATGTGGACGTGAAGAAAGATTGGAAACAGATTTGATTATTGGGGCAACGGGAACCTATGGCGACTTTGGTGGTCGGGACAAGATTGATGCGAAAATCGTTCTGCGTACAGGGCAGGGTGAATTAAGTTCGTTTAATATACCGTCAAGTGTTGGTGATAACTATGTGATTATTGGTATTCCAACGCATTCATTTGTGACAACACCTGAAACGTTGGTGTCGCCGTTCGCAGAACTGGTGGTATTTATGTCGCCACGCGTGATTTCAATTGCAGATAATGCCGGGGTTGCTCAATCAAATGAACTGATTGGGGATGCGTTGCGTGATTTCTTACAGGAATAGGGAAAATAAAGTATGTTTTCAAAGTTAGAAAGAAAAATTGCATTTAGATATTTAGGCGCGAAAAAGCGTGGATTTGGCTCTGTAATTTCGTGGGTGTCGCTGATTGGTATTATGCTGGGGGTGGCGACACTGATTGTGGTGATGTCTGTTATGGGTGGTTTTCATGATACGCTGTTGGGGCGTATTGTCGGAATGAATGGGCATGTGGTCGTGTATCATCAAGATGGTGCGATTTCAGACTTTGATTTCCTGATTGATAAAATGAAGCAGAACAAGGCGGTTGAACAGCGTGTTGTGTCGATTGTGCCAATTGCCGAAGGTCAGGTTATGGCAACCGCCAACGGTAATAATACAGGGGCCATGGTGCGTGGGATTCGTATGTCTGATTTGGCGGAAAAGACCAAGACGGGAACGCGTATATATGGCAAGGATTTGTCGGCAATAACAGATGGTGAATTGGTTGCGGGGGCGTCGCTGACGCGGGCGTTGCGTGTTGGTATGGGGGACAGTATTTCATTGGTGTCCGCAAATAATGCAACACCGACACCGTTTGGGTCTATGCCACGGATTATGTCGTATCCGGTGATGAGTTCGTTCTTTATGGGGATGTATGAATATGATTCAGGGTATATATTTATGCCGTTGGAAACCGCACAAAAGTATTTGAATATTGGGAATTCTGTGACCCATATCGATTTGTTCTTGGATAATCCCGAAGATACAACGGCGGTGCTGGAAAGTTTGGTGCGGTTATTGCCAGATGGATTTGTGGTGCGTGATTGGCGCGATTTGAATCGCGGATTTGTTGGTGCGTTGCAGGTGGAATCGAATGTTATGTTTTTAATCTTGTTGCTGATTGTCATTGTTGCGGCATTTAATATTGTATCGTCGCTGGTGATGTTGGTAAAAGACAAAAACAAAGATATTGCCGTGTTGCGTACATTTGGGGTGTCGCGTAAATCGATGATGAAGATTTTCGTTTTGTCGGGTACGTCGATTGGTGTGATTGGGGCGTTCTTTGGTACGATATTTGGGGTGTTGGTGGCGATTTATATCGAACCAATTCGTCAGTTTTTCCAGTGGCTGACGGGGCGTGATTTGTTTCCGGCAGAACTGTATTATTTGTCTGAATTGCCATCAAAGTTGGTTTGGACGGATGTTTTGGGAATTGCGCTGATTGCGGTGTTGTTGGCGTTCTTGGCAACATTGTATCCGGCGTGGAAGGCGGCAAATACAGACCCAGTAGAGGTGCTGAGAAATGAGTAAGAAGGCAAATTAAATGGCGAATATTTTGAATTCTTTGTCAAAAGTGCAATCCGGCGATGTGGTAATGTCGGTGCGTGATATCAAGCGGACCTTTGTCGAGGGTGGTCAGCCGTTGCATATTCTGCGTGGCGGTGGGTTTGATTTGCATCGTGGGGAAATTATCGCAATGGTTGGTGCATCGGGGTCGGGTAAGTCTACGCTGTTGCAGTGCGTCGGGTTGTTGGACCGCCCAAGCGGTGGCAGTATCTTGATTGGTGGTGTGCCGGTGCAAAAAATGGATGAAGATACACGCACACAAATTCGTCGCAGAAAGATTGGGTTTGTGTATCAAAAACATAATTTGCTGTCGGACTTTACCGCGCTGGAAAATGTTATGTTGCCGATGTTGGCAAATGGTGTTTCAGAAGATGTGGCGCGTGCGCGGGCAATGAAATTGTTGAAATCTGCCAATGTGGCACATCGTGCGTCCCATTTGCCAGGGGAAATGAGTGGCGGTGAACAACAACGTACCGCAGTCGCGCGCGCGTTGGCAAATGGGCCGGATATTTTATTGGCGGACGAACCAACCGGCAGTCTGGATCCGATGCATGCGGGGGCGGTGTTTGATTTGTTGATGGATTTGGTTCGTAAAAACAAAATGGCGATGTTGTTCGTGACGCATGATATGAATCTGGCGTCGCGTGCCGATAGGACGATTACAATTAATAATGGGATTGTGGAATAATATAAACATAAGGAGAGAGTTATGAAAGTTAAGCAAAAAGTTCAGGTTGTTCATACGCGCCGGGAAAAAATCTTTGGATGGTTGGCGTTGGGTGCACTGTTTGCGTGCGGATTGATGGTTGGATTGGGAATTAATGGCCGGCCCGCCCCAGTCGCAGAGATAGAGCAGGTCGCAACCCCTGCGCCGGTGGTGGAAGGGCAAGCCAAGGAAACATGCGCGATAATCGAAGAATTGTTGTTGGAACGTTTGTATCCGGTGGACAGCCAGGAAGTTCGCGATCATGAATATAATATTGGTGTCTATGAAAAATTGGTTATGAATGGTTGTTCCCAGAATCAGCAGAAATATCATAATGCGGCGGCGCGTGAACGTGAAATTGTCGCGGCATTACAGGCGTCTGATAATTCGCAACAGACATGCGAACAGATTGAAACGCTGTTGTTGGGGCAATTGCCATATGCAAGTGATCGTTCCGAAGATAGAATAGAGCGTGCAAAAATATATGCGAATTTGTCTGAACGTGGGTGTGTGGAAAACAGCGCAAAGTATGTGGATTTGGCAAAGCAGGAATTGGAAATTGCGCGTGCGCTGGAAGATGATGAATTTGATAATCGCGAAACAATCGAAGTTGTTGAAACGTATAAGCGTTTGAATATGCAGGCGGCAGCAGAAGAAATTTTTGAAACTGCTAAGAAGTTAACAAATCCTGCAATTGACTTTATATTAGAAGTTGAAAAAATCATTAACGAACAATAGGTTAAAGTTATGAAATTACTTTTTGCTTTAATGTTAAGTTGTTTTGTTTCGGGGGCGTTTGCTGATGAAACTCAGGGTGTTGCAGAACGGTTAAGTTGTAATGATATTTCTGCGCGTATGGCTGAAATTGGTGCGATATCAGAGCCGACCGCAGAAGAAACGGACGAGTTGGCCAAGTTAAAGGCAGACTATCGCCGTATGTGTTCAAAGTCGGCGCGTGGTCGTTGGACATCTGGGGAAGCGCGGATAGTTGTTGAGTCTGTCGCCGCGCCCGAAGAAGTATCGACTGTTGTAGAGGATGTCGTCCAAGAATCGCCAGAGGTAGAATCTGTGGTTCAGCAAGATGTTGTGGAAATTGACCCGATGATAGAGTTGGAACAGGAATTAGCCAATCTGGATGCGGGGTTGTGCGCCGACGGCAGTCAGCCCAATAAATTTGGGTGCTGTGGTGATGAGATTTTTAAGGATTTGGGAAATACTGTGTTTGCGTGTTGTCCAAAAGATGGTGTAGGCGACTGTTTCCCCCCGTTGAAATAAAAATAAAATCTAATGGCATATCTAAAGCGTGTTGGCAATGGCTCATGTAGCTTTTGTACACTACGCCATTTCCAACCCGTTTATCTATACCATTATTTTTTATTTTTTGTGCAAGGGTACATTTTTATATCAAAGGAATAATAAATGAAAAAGAATATTAGTTCGTGTGTTGCAGTTATTGTTGCGTTCTTGGTTGGGTTTGTTTTGGGAATGTGGGCGCACGCCAATCGTGATGTGTTGGCGCCATCTGATACACCGATGTGTGATGGTGGTGCGTTCCCGGATAAGCATGGTTGTTGTCCAGGCGAGGTTTATACAGATATGTTTGATTTGGGATTTAATTGTTGTCCTGAATCTGGTGGTGATTGTTTCCCGCCATTGCGATAAGCGCCAGAGTAGTGCGGGGTGTTTTTATATAAACCGCATCATATTAGTGTGGGCCAGGGCGATTGCAATGGCGTCGGCTTCGTCAGCGGTTTTTGGGTGCGCGGCGGGTAATAAAATTTGAACCATTTTATCAATTGCAGTTTTATCTGCGTGGCCGGCACCAGTCAGGGCCTTTTTAATTTTATTCGGTTCGTATTCAAATACGGGAATGTCGCGATTTGACACCGCAACAATTGCAGCCGCACGCGCGTGTCCCAAAATAAGTGTGGTTTTTGGATTTTTGTTCACAAATGTTATTTCAATACTGCATTCATCTGGTTCAAATGTTTCGCACAGTTCCGACACGCCGCGAAAAATTGTCGCCAAGCGTTCGGGAAACGGTAGTGTTGTTTTTGGCAAGATAACACCGCTGGCAATATATTTGCGTGTTTGTCCCGCGGTATCAACAACCGCCCATCCGGTATGTAATAAACCTGGGTCAATACCCAATACGCGTTTTGTCATTTTGATTTATTCCCGGATTTCTTGCGTACAGATGTTTTTATTTCTGTGGCAGATAATATATTATAAGGATATGAAAAATCCAAAACAAAACGATATGTTTTTATTTTGTAAGTTTTTCCAATTTTAAGTTCTTGGTGTAACTTTTTTGCATTAAATTTTAGCATAAAATGGTCATTAATATTTATGAAGGTTTGGCCATTGGTTGTTTTTATTATATATTTTTTCAGCCCTAATAATTTAGTTTTTTGTATTTGTTTTGATTTTATGGTTATATATTCTGTGTGAATACTAACCAGCTGAAATAATAAATAAGTCGCAATAAATATAAAGAACCCAATCCATTTATTTTCTGCGGGATTGTATGTCAAATCTATTGCCGCACTAACCAAAGCAAAACCAATAAAAATAAGAAAATTCATCCTGTGCCTCCTTTGTCATTTTCTGAAACTTATTTTACTTACTGCATCATAGCCAAAGTATTTGTTAATGCGTTTTATTATTTCGTCGGATTGATATGATAGTTGTAATGCGTACGCAGGGTGGGCAGGGCGAATTACAATATTAAATGTATTATCGCGATTTTTTTTGATGGCGGCAAGGCGTGCAACCCCCGCGATATCGGCACCCATAATTTCATCCCAACGCGCAAGTAAATCTGAGTCAGATGCGCGTACGCCAAAGATTTTGATTAAACCGCCCAATGCGCCCCCAATTGTTTGAGGGTGTTTGGTGCGTTCGTCAAATTTCCTATCGTGGTTTGACATAGGTGTATTCTTTGGGCATCAGGATAAACATCTGGCCCTGGGCATGTTGACCCTGGGCGAATTTGTATGCTTCGTCGCCTTTGCCGAAAAAGATGTCAGCACGAATCCAACCGCGGATTGCGCTGCCTGTGTCTTGGGCAATCATTAGGCGACGGAATGGGCGGCCGTCTGACAGGTTTGTGTTAACATAGACCGGCAGACCCAATGTGTATAAATCATCATCCATTGCAACGCTGCGGATTTTGGACAATGGTGTTCCCAGTTTACCAATTACATCTGGTGGTGTCGATTCATAGAAATATACATATCGTGGATTTTTATAAATTACATCTTTTGCCAATGTTGGGTTGGCCTTTAGGTGTTGCCATACAGCCTCGGACGAGAAGCCGCCAGCAGGACGAATGCCACGATTGCGCAGTTCTTCGCCAATTGATTTGAATGGCATGTCATTAACGGCAGCGAAGTTCAGTTTTACGTCTGTGCCGTCTTCCAGGCGCAGGTTGCCCGAACCCTGAATTTGAATGTTTTGGACGTCCACTATGTTAGCCCAGTACAAAACACGGCCGATTTTCTTTTCAACAATGTCTTTCTTGGGGACGCCCTTGTAATTGCGGCCATCGGTTGGAATGCCCATCAAAGGTTCGTTGCATTGTGCGGTTTTAGTGCGACACGCCGGAATAATAGGTGAATAGTATCCGGTGTATGTTCCCTTGTCCCCGCCGTTGTCATTATAAATCTGGTACGGTTGGAAATTTGATTCAAACCATGCGCGTACGGTTGCAACGTCGGCCGATGCAGATGGCAGCATGCGACATTTTTCAGCAAATAATTCGCGGTCTGGTATCAGACGGCCTGTGAATTGAATCTTGGCCTTGCACGAATTGCGAAATGCCTGCAGCGCATAGCGTACGTCGTCATCACGCCAGCCAGGTAAATCGTTATAAGATACACGCTTGAAATTAGATGGTATTACGGAATTGTCCCCAGATACCGTCGGAGTGGAAACGTCGCATGATGCCAAAATAAATGCAGATAAAATTCCCAAAATTCCATTAAAAATAGTTTTTTTTGTTAAAAAAAGCATTTTTGGTTTATCCCCCCACTTGTAAAAATCTTTTATAGTGTTATATTAGCATAAAAGCAGGATGTAAGTCCAGACCACTTTTAGCCAAATAGACCGAAGGAGAAATTATAATGGCAAAATTTAATATCATTTCACAGTTTTTAAAAGACATTTCATTCGAAAGCCCAAATGTACCAGAATTGTTCTTTAAGTCCGATAACGGTCAGGCAAAATTGGAAATCAATATCGATATCCAGATTAAGGGTGCTGAAAACAACTTGTTCATGGTTGATTTGATTACCAAAGTTCATTCAAAGTTAGAAGCAGGGGATAAATCAATTTTCTTGATTGAATCAACATATTCTGGTTTGGTTCAGATGGAAGAAGAAAAAGACGAAGAAGTAAAAAAACGCACATTGTTGATTGATGTTCCAACATTGTTGTTCCCAGCAGTTCGTGCGCTGATTACACGTTTGACATCTGAATCAGGCTTCCCAACATTTGCAATGCAGCCAGTGGACTTTGCCCAGTTGTATGAACAAAAACAGGCAAAATAAATTATAATAATTCATCTGTGGGCGGTCCCAACATCTCATGTAGCGTTTGTACACTACGATGTTGGGACCGTTCCACATCTAAATCATTCTAATTTATTTTATTTATTGCTGATAATAATTCATCTAAAAACAATTCGGGCATCTCAT
>JBKSMY010000030.1:0-2415 GCA_046882065.1 Alphaproteobacteria bacterium
CAATTATATGCCATCAAACTCTCTAATTATGAAGTGTATTTGGCGGCTAGTCGGACATATCAACCTTTTTGGAACGATATATTAAAATATGGAGAAAAGCACTTTTATAAATCTGTTTCTTATAAAACTACATTCGCAGACAATATGAAATTTGCAAGAAAATATTTGGCTGATAAATTCCCAGAGAGGCTTTTTGTTGGGTTGCAAACACGACACGATAATATTATAAATGGTAATGGCGATATTCTTGATATGAAAAACTTTAAAGAGATTGTTTTGGCAAATTGCAAATTACCAAATCATTTTGTGCACTTTTATCACGGTGGGGCACACATGTGCCGTTATGAGGTTGATTTTTTCCATCAACTGACCAAGCTTGATTTGGCACACGTTATACAGGAAATGATACATTACAAATTTTATGAACCTTTTTTTGATTGTCCTGTTTGTGTAAATGGTATTATACAAAGTAAGCTTACATTAGAAGTCGCTTTGACCGATTTATATTTATTGCGTTATACGAATTCACAAGATGTTAAAAAAGCTGTTGGTACGGATGGTCTGGATTTATCTAGAACCATCGTACAAAAAATGTTTGAAAGCAAAAAACAAAAAAGTTCGTAAATTGATAAAGCAGGCTATGTTTTTACTACCCAACTTACGAACTCGTGAAAGCATTAGAAAACCAACAAAAAACCGACCCAAAAGGTCGGTTTAATGTTTCGCTCGGCACTTCGTGTCTGTGCGGCATTCGTGACGCATCGCGACAAATCGCTCCGCTACTCATAGTGGCAGGGCTATCTGTACAATTCACGAACTGATTTTATGCACGATTTGTTGCGGTTTGGGAAAGATATTAAGATGTTTTTAAAATAAAAATATTAGATTACTTTGTAAACTGGGTCACAGTATTCGCAATAAATTCTTGCAATTTTATACCAGGATATTTGGCAATACATGTATCTGCCGTTTTTCGATTCAATACCAATAATGTTTTTGAATGATTTATATAAATGGCATAGTTTAACCACAGTGTACATTTGCTGAAATCTATTTTACCGCACAACGAGGATTTTGGATCAATTTTTTCTTTCCATTTAAACCCCATGAATTGCAACCCTTTTATATTCCGTGGAACATGTATCGCATCATAAGGATTTTTTTGCGGAATATCCAGGTCTATATACCACTCGTTATAAGTGTTATACGGTTCTTCCCAATCAACACCCATTCCGTCAACCTCGTTTATAAAACGCATATGACCCAGGCTCACAACTGAAAACACCACCATTTCAGATGTTTCTATGGTTGTAAAACGATAGTTAAAAAGTTTTGAACGCTTTGCCATTTTTATAGTAGTTGTAACACCCAATTTATAAATGTCAAATAAATAGTTCGTAAATTGGCAAAACGGTGTTGGGTTTTGATGTCTAACTTGCGAACCACAGAAAAGCAAAGAAAACAAACAAAAAAACCGCAAAAATGCGGTTTTATCTATTTTGGCAGCCCCAACATCGCGCCTTGACAACCAATAATCAAACCTAGACGCAAAAACTCTATTAACCGTATCCGTTTTTGCAGGTTTGCTAATTGTTCGTCTGCGTATTCGCCATGCGCAACTGGGGTTGCTCTGGCGTATCCGGTTGGGGCGTTTTAGCAAAATAAAAAAATCGGGCATAAAACCCGATTTGTTTATTTTGGCAGCCCCAACCGGATTCGAACCGGTGTTCTCGCCTTGAAAGGGCGGTGTCCTAGGCCTCTAGACGATGGGGCCAAAACTGCCTGTTCATGTCGAACGCTGGCAAATTATACATTTTGTTTTGGCCCTTGTCAAGTGAATATGAATGTTTTTATTCGGATATAATTTCCGTTGTTTCAGCCGTGGCTGTGTCGCCCGGCAGACTTTCAACCTGGGTAAAGATGATTTCTTTGCCGTCAGTTGCAATCAATGTCAATTTGCCGTCGTCCAGTTCGTATGTTTCAACCGTTGGCATGAATTCAAAATATTCGCGTTCGGTTTCCATGGCTTCGGGATCGCCCATCATCATGGTTGATGCAAAACCTTCGAATTTAATATTGTCACCGTTCGCGGTATAGCCGCCGTTATAGCGATTTACAACCCCGCCATATACGCGCATTTCAACCGGATCAAAAGATAATGTGATATCAACCCCAGGTTGGGCTGATATAAAGTTTGCACCCTTTAATAATTCTGGGTTTTGGGTGGTGTTGTCACCACATGCCGTCAATGCCAATGCGCATGCGCCAATTGCAAATAATTTAAATTTCATGGGTTCTCCTTTTGGTTGTTTTGATAGTTGGATTATAAAACATTATTTTTAATAATAAACAAGAAAATACACCCGTGTCGGATATGAGAAAAATCCCCTGTGTGGGGGATTTTTAACTTTGACC
>JBKSMY010000031.1:0-7024 GCA_046882065.1 Alphaproteobacteria bacterium
TCTATACGGCCTAAAACGCTTTGTAATTGTTGATACGTTCTGTCATATTCCTGGGAATAATATTCATAATCTGTACGCGATTGATCTGCGATATCGGCATTGTACAAGTCTGGGGTCATGTTAATTTCGCATGCCTCCATATTACGCTCTAATGTTGTCATACGGTCTTCTAATTCTGCGCGTTCTTCTATGAATGTGCGTAATTTAGATGCGTTTTCAACGCTTTTACATGTTTCATTATACATAGCATAGAATTTATTCGCGTGCTGTAATTGTTCTGCTGCCGCATCTCCACGATTGATTTTTTCACGGATTGCAGATGCCTGCATTTCATAGTCGGCCAATTCGTGTTCTGCCTCTAACGCTTCTGCACGGTCGTATCGGCTGTTTTCAATAAAATGTTGCAAGGCCCCAATTTGATTACAAATCACGGGTTCTTCTTGGGCGGCGCGTTTACCTGCGTCAACGGCATCACGCAAAGTTTTTACCTTGTAATCCATAACAGATTTCAAGATATGTATAACGTTCATCGAAACTTTTTTCTTTTTATTTGGCATTCTACCTCCGTTCTTTACACATTATAATATAGTACACAAAAACGATTTGTCAAGATATAAAAACAGGGGGGATTTATTCCACCCCTGTTTTTGTTGTTTTTTTGCGCTTTTTATTGTTCTGCGCGGATAAATGCCCCGCCGTCCAGCATATCGCGCACCGCAAAGTGCTTGACCTTTTTTGCGGATGTTGATGGCAATTCATCTTCGGTAATCGCAAAATGCTTGACCCATTTGTATTGGGCGATTTGCACATTTGATTTTTTTAGCAAGAATGCCACACGTTCGACCGTGGTGCCGGGCTTTACCTGGAATACCGCGAACGGAACGGTTTTGTCTTTAATCACATATTCGAACACCGCTGCATTCAAGATTTCGTCATTTTGCAAATACAAATCTTCCAGTTCGTCTGGGTACACGTTTTTACCGCTGTCCAGAACGATAACCTGTTTTTGACGACCCTTGACGGTTAATCGACCGAACTTGTCCAGACAGCCAATATCGCCTGTCTTGAACCAGCCCTGTTCAAACGCATCGGAATTTGCTGCGTCATTTTCCAGATAACCTGGCATCACCATATTGCCACGCACCCATATTTCCCCGACGCCATTTTTGTCTGGATTGTGAATCTGGATTTCATTGCCTGGCAACGGCCCCGCATAGTGCATAGACCCATCTGGTCTGCGGAACGCAAAGTTAAAGTTAGCAGGCCCACATGTTTCGGTCAAACCATAACAGTCGCCCACAACAAACCCCATGCTTTCATAAAACTTGCGGATTGATGGTTTAAGTGTTGCACCCGCGGATACCAAAACTTTGGTATTTCCGCCAAATGCGTCGTGTACAGGTTTTGTGACCTTGTCCACCAATTTGCCCAATCCAATTGCGCGCAATACACGTCGCATAGAAACGATTACGCGCATCAATGTCCAAACGTGTTTATCGCGTGCGCTGTCAACAATCTTTTTATAGAACACTTCCCAAATGCGTGGAACGGCGGGGATAACCTCTGGTTTATACTGTTTAAAGTCCTTGATAAATTCTTGGGGTTTTAACACAGGTTGCAACAGCAGTTTCCCCTGTAAAGCCACCGGTACAATGATGTTAATTACCACACCATAAATATGATACAGCGGTAAGAAACCATAGAATATATAGCCTGGATGAATTACAGTTTTGTAAAACTGTGCGCCATCTGCCAACGACAACAGGTTTTCGTGTGTTAGTCCTACAACCTTTGGGTTGCCGGTTGAACCGGACGTAAATGACAGTTGTGCGATATCACTACGTTCTGTATCTGCCATTACAAATTCGTTTTCGTCTGTGTCGTCAATGTTTTCAATGTCGAACGTTTCGCATGGTGCGTTTTCTATAAACATAGATTTCTGTGCCAGCATCAACTTACAATCTGTGCGCGTCATCATATTGATATGCTCGATTGTGTTCAGACCTGTGTCCAGCATCAACGCACGCGCCCCAACAGACGTAATCGCAAAATACGACCGCAGAAAATCCGGCGTATTTCCTGACAGGATTGCCACCGTGTCGCCTTTTTTGATGCCAAAACGTTTTACCAACAAAACAGCACGCTGTTTTACCTTTCTTAACAAATCTGCATAGGTTTCGTTCTGACGTACAAAGAAAATACCGTCTTTGTTCCGCGAACATACATCTTGCAGCATTTCATATATGTTTTTCATCATAACAATTATCCTAAGTTTATTTACCTTTGTCTGCATCACCATAATGCTGACAGGGATAATATAGCCACTTTATACAGGAAAAACAACCTAATATTGCATGTGCGGAAATGATTCGCATAGATCAATTTACTCAATATATAGTGAAAAAATCAGTTATTTTTATCAATATTTTGTATTTTTGGTATAAAATCCGAATCGAAAACAGAACATTTTTGATAAAAACATAGCACAAAAGACATTTTTGTATGTTTTTACCGATTCTGTTTTTGCGCTGTAATATGCAGAAAATCCCCTTTCTAAAAAGTAAAGCGAAAAATAATTTTTTTTTACTTTTTCGCTATTGATAGTATTTTTATAAAACTATATATTGTAATCAAATCGAACAAACAACCACTATATGTTGTGTTTTTCGCAAGAATGGGAGTTATCAAAATGTCAGAAACACAAAATGAAATAAAAATTCAGATTACGCCAACGTTGACAACCCGCCTGGTTGCGGTTCAGAAGCGCGGCGGGGAAACGGTTCCTTTTGACGCCAAAAAGATTTATGAAGCAATTAAAAAGGCCGTTGCCGTCACAACCGAAATTTCAGATGTAGAGGTTGTAAAGGTCACCCAAGATGTATTAAAGCGTCTGGATGAAAAATTTGCCGACAAAACACCAACGGTCGAAAATATCCAGGATGTGGTTATTCAAACCTTGATGGATAATCGTGCGTACAAAACTGCCGAGGCTTATATTATCTATCGCCAGAAACGCACAGAAATTCGCGAATCTATGGTTGATGCTGTCGAAGTTATCGAAGGTTATGTTGGTGGTTCAAATTGGCGAATCAAAGAAAATGCAAATGTTGGCTATTCCATCGGTGGCCTGATTTTGCGTACCAGCGAACGTGTTACCGCGGAATATTGGTTAAACCTGTATCCGCGGGCGGTTGCTGAGGCGCATAAAACCGCGGCCATTCACGTTCATGACTTGGGGTGGTTGACTGGTTATTGTGCAGGATGGTCTTTGCGTGAATTGTTATACGAAGGATTTAACGGTGTTCCAGGATACCTGCATTGTGAACCTGCGCGTCACATGGCTACGGCGATTTCACACATGGTGAATTTCTTGGGTACATTACAGAATGAATTTGCTGGTGCCCAGGCATTCTCGTCTGTGGACACTTATTTGGCGCCATACGTCAGAATTGACAATCTGTCATATGCCGATGTTAAAAACGCGATGCAGACATTGATATTTAACTGTGCTGTTCCATGTCGTTGGGGTACTCAGACACCATTTATTAACTTTACGTTCGACTGGACATGTCCAAATGATTTAAAGAATCAGCGTCCATTTATCGGTCGTGAACAGGTTGACTTTACCTATGGTGATTTGCAGGCAGAAATGGACTTGATTAACAAGGCATTCTTAGAGGTTATGACCGAAGGTGATGCCCTGGGCCGTCCATTTACTTTCCCAATTCCAACATACAACATTACACCGGATTTCCCATGGGAACATCAAAATGTAAAACCTTTGTTTGAATTGGCGGCAAAGTACGGTATTCCAAACTTCCAGAATTTCTTGAATTCTGACCTGAACCCAACAGACGTTCGTTCTATGTGTTGCCGTCTGCGCTTAGATGTGCGCGAATTATTAAAGCGTGGTGGTGGCTTGTTTGGTTCTGCGGAAAAGACGGGTTCTATCGGTGTTATCACAATCAATTTGGCACGTTTGGGCTATATCCACCGTGGCAACCGCGAAGGTTTGTTTACAGAACTGAAACGCTTGCTGGATTTAGGCCGCGATGCGTTGGAAATCAAGCGTGAAATTATTTCCAAGAATATGGAACGCGGATTGTATCCATTTACAAAACGTTATCTGGGTGATTGGAGCCACCACTTCTCGACCATTGGTGTAAATGGTGCGAACGAAATGGTGCGCAACTTCACAGGCGATCGTGAAAATATCGCGACACCTTTGGGTAAAAAGTTGGTTTTGGATGTAATGGATTTCATCCGTGAAAACCTGGCGACATTCCAGGAACAAACCGGCAACCTGTATAATTTGGAAGCGACCCCGGCCGAAGGCTGTTCATACCGCTTTGCGAAAACGGACGTCAAAAATTTCCCAGATATTATTACAGCGGGTACACCTGATGCGCCATACTACACAAATTCGACCCAGTTGCCTGTGAACTTTACAGACGACCCATTCGTTGCCCTGGAACACCAGGAAGAATTACAGCGTAAATATACCGGTGGTACAATGTTGCACTTGTATATGGGCGAACCTGTATCATCTGGCGACGCGGCCCAGAAAATCGTGCGCACAATATTCGAGAATTACAAAGTGCCATACATGACGCTGACACCAACGTTCTCGATTTGTCCAAAGCATGGTTATCTGCCGGGCAAACATGAATTCTGTCCAAAGTGCGACGCAGAAAATGCGGCAAACACAGACAATAACGAACAACAATAAAACCAATAACGTCATAACGGTAAATCATAAAAGGGAGGAGAAAGATATGACAACAAATTGCAACAGAACACCATGCGAAGTTTTTTCACGTTCAATGGGCTTTATCAGACCTGTGTCAAACTTTAACATTGGTAAATATTCTGAATTCCGTGAACGCAAAACATTCACAGAATCAAATTGTTTGTCTGCGGGTGCCCGTCATTGTGATTTGTTGAAACGTGCGGCCTAAGTATTATGCGTGAAATACAAATTGGGGGATTGGTTCCATTCACCACCATTGACTATCCGGGCAAACTTGCATGTGTGCTGTTTTTGGTCGGATGTCCATTGCGGTGTGTGTATTGTTCCAATCCTCATTTATTATCTCCTGGCGATGGCGAATACGACCCTGCGCGCATCTTTGAATGGTTGCGCACCCGCGTTGGCAGATTAGAAGCGGTCGTCTTTTCCGGGGGCGAAGCCCTAATGCAATCCGATGTTGCGATTGAATACATGCGTCGTGTTCGTGCATTGGGATTCAAGATTGGCTTACATACCAACGGTTTTTATCCAGACACCTTGGCGCGTGCTGCGGACACGGTTGATTGGATAGGTCTGGATTTCAAGGCGACGCGTGAAAAATATCCTGATTTAACGGGACAGCATATTGCATACGACAATATGATTCGCAGTCTTGATGTATGGTTGTCCACCGGCAAAGATTTCGAGGTTCGTATAACATGCGATCCGCGCTATGTTTCGCCGGATGATTTATTGGAAATCGCGAATATTTTGGCAGACCGCAATGTAAAAAATATTGCGATTCAAAAATACATTCCTCATTTCGAAGAAGAAACGAATAAAACCACGCCTGCCATGCGTGATGCGTTTTTCACAAATGTTGCTTTGCGTGATAAAATAAATGGGATGTTCTCATCCGTCGTCTGGCGCGAATAAAAGTTTTGTTAACAAATACAAATCAAAAACCGTCCAAAAGGACGGTTTTTTTAAATACTGGTGCGAGCAAAGTACTTCGGCAGATTATTAATCTGCCTCGCCTCGCAACTCGCCCCTTTGCTACAGAATCAAAAAAAACGTCCTTTCGGACGTTCTTTTTAATTCTGGTGCGAGCAAAGGGGCTCGAACCCTCGACCTCAACCTTGGCAAGGTTGCGCTCTAGCCAACTGAGCTACGCTCGCATTGCGTCGTATATATTGGCATATCTTTTTGCCAAATGCAAGTATTATTTTTAATTTTTTTATTCTAATACCTGATTTTGTAATTCTACCAGTCTTTTACATCCAGTTTCTGCCATCTGCATCAGTTCTGTCAACTGCGCGGCATCAAACGGATGTTGTTCGCCGGTTGCCTGGATTTCGATAAAGCGTCCATCCCCTGACATTACGAAATTCGAATCCATTTCGGCCACACAGTCTTCTTCATAATCCAGGTCCAGTATCAAGTCCCCGTTCCACAGTCCTGCGGAAACCGCGGCGACATTTTCAGAAATTGGATTTTCGCGTATGCGTCCCTGTGCCATCAGCCAACGTACCGCCAATGCCATTGCGACAAATCCGCCAGTAATACTGGCGCATCGCGTACCACCGTCGCCCTGAATGACGTCACAATCGATTGTGATTGTGTGTTTGCCCAGTTTTTCCATATCGACCACGCTGCGCAGGCTGCGTCCAATCAGGCGCGAAATTTCGACTGCGCGATTATCCCGTGACATTGCGTCGTGTGATTTACGCGTTTCGTTTGCGCGTGGCAGCATGGAATATTCTGCGGTCACCCATCCGCCTGTTTTGTTTTGTATACGTTTCCATGTTGGCTGTGAAAAGTCGACCGACGCAGTACACAAAACGTGTGTTCCGCCCATTTTTATCAGGCAAGAACCTTCGGCCCACTTGTTTACACCGGTTTCCATTGAAACAGGGCGCATTTGGTTATTCTTTCGCAGGGATGGACGCAACATTTATTAAATTCCTTTGGTTTATAATTGATATACAAATATCTTACAGAACAAATTATATAACGCAACTAAATAAAAAAAGTCCCGCGATTGCGGGACTGTGTAATTAGAATCCGAAAACCATACGCTGTTTTGATTGACGTTTCTTTTCGTTGCGAACGGCTTCTTCTTTCAAACGCTTGCGTTTAGTAGTTGGTTTTTCATAACGCTGACGCTCTTTCATTTCGCGGTACAGACCTTCTTTCTGCGATTTACGTTTTGCAACGCGCAGTGCCTGTTCAACGTTGTTATCGCGAACCAGAACTTTAACCATATGTATTCACCCCCTTTAACGCATTTTATCT
>JBKSMY010000032.1:0-29235 GCA_046882065.1 Alphaproteobacteria bacterium
CGTAATCGTTGCAGCGTAACAGGTCGTTCACGTGGTTTTTCGCGTTTGTTCGGTCTGTGTCGTCAGCAGGTTCGTACAATGGCAAGTGAAGGTAAACTGCCGGGTGTACGTAAATCAAGCTGGTAAAATAACAAAAAGTCAACTGTGGACAATGCAGTTGTAGAAAACAGTGTGGGGCATTTGCCCCATGACGTTAAGGAGTAAAAAAGATGTCACTATCACACCCAATCGGCGATATGGTTACCCGCATCCGTAATGGTCAGAACGCAGGTAAAGAAACAATCGTCGTTCCAAACAGCAAACTGCGTCAAGCCGTTTTGTCTGTATTAAAAGATGAAGGTTTTATTACTGATTTCCGCATTGAAGCAATCGATGAACATCGTTCAAATTTGGTTGTTGAATTGAAGTATGTTGGCGGAAACGGTGCAATCCAGGAAATTTCAGTTGTATCTAAACCAGGTCGCCGTGTTTATTCCGGCAGTGCGAAAATGCCAAAGGTATTGAATGGTTTGGGTATTGCAATCGTTTCTACACCAAATGGTGTTATGACGGACCACAAGGCACGTTTGATGAACGTCGGTGGTGAAGTGTTGTGCAAGGTTATCTAATAGTAAAGCGAGGATTAAGTTATGTCACGTGCAGGAAAATATCCAGTTAAACTGAGTGAAGGCGTATCTGTCGCGATTGTGGACAACGCTTTGGTAGTTAAAGGTCCAAAGGGCGAATTGTCTTTGCCATTGGACACAAAGAATGCTGGCTTGGTCGATATTGTTATCGAAGAAGGTCAGGTTGTTATTAACCCAAAAGATGCAGAAGAAAAATCTTCTCGTACAATGTGGGGCACAATGGCACGCAATATTCGTAATGCGGTCGAAGGTGTTTCCAAAGGTTTTGAAAAACCTATGTACATGAAGGGCGTTGGTTATAAGGCTTCTGTTAAGGGTAATCAGTTGGTTTTGGTTGCAGGTTATTCCCATGATGTCATTATGGACATTCCAGCAGGCTTGTCTGTTGCAATGGGTGAAACACCAACAGAATTTACCGTAAAAGGTATGGATAAATGTTTGGTCGGTCAGTTCGCTGACAAGATTCACAAAGTTCGCAAAGCGGATCCATACAAGGGTAAGGGTATCTTCTATAAGGGCGAAAGAATCCGCCGCAAAGAAGGTAAGAAGAAATAATAATTAACTTTGATGTCCGCTGTTACGGATGTCGGAAAAAAGGAAAAAGAAAATGTTGAAACATTTGAATTCTGAAGAAAGACGTACACTGGCAAATCGTGGTGCGTTGAAAAGAAAAAATCCTGGCAAGATTCGTCTGTCAGTTTTCCGTTCTGGTCGTCATATTGAAATCCAGGCGATTGATGACACCAAGGGGCATACAATCTGTGCTGCTTCGTCCAAAGAAAAGGCGTTCGCAGGAAAAGGGTGGAATGTTGCAGGTGCCGAATTGGTTGGTAAAGCATTTGCTGAACGTGTAGTTGCTGCAAATATTGCTGACAATTGTTATTTTGATCGTGGTGGCTATCGCTATCATGGTCGTGTAAAGGCACTGTGCGAAGCAATCCGCGCAGGTGGCGTAAGAATTTAATTTGAATAAGACGGAGTATAATAATGGCACGTTTTGATGAAAAAAAATTGCAGACAGATAACTTGGTTGATAAGTTAGTTTCTATCAATCGCGTATCTAAGACTGTAAAGGGCGGTCGCAATATGTCTTTCTCGGCGTTGGTTGTTGTCGGGGACAAAGCAGGTCGCGTAGGTTTCGGTAAGGGTAAGGCTTTGGAAGTGCAGGCTGCTGTACAGAAAGCAACCAAGGCAGCAAAAGCGAAAATGATTCGTGTACCTCTGAAAGAAGGTCGTACATTGCATCATGATAGTACCGCTAAATATGGCGCCAGCAAATTGGTTGTGCGTAGTGCTGTTCCAGGTACTGGTATCATCGCTGGTGGTGCGTTGCGTGCGGTGTTTGAATGCTTGGGCGTACAGGACGTTGTTGTTAAGTCACAGGGTTCTAATAATCCAAACAACATGATCCGTGCAGCGTTCTTGGCATTTAACAAGATGAATTCTCCTAAAACTGTGGCTGCACGTCGTGGCAAGACAGTTGCTGAAATCATCGCCGGTCGTGATGGTAAGAAATTAGAAGTTGCTGAAGAAGCAAAATAATCTGGACAATTGATAGGAGTTTGAATTATGGCTAAAATAGTTGTAAAACAAGTTAAAAGCACAATCGGTCGTCCAGAAGCACAGGTCAAAATCGTGAAAGCGTTGGGCCTGGGACGTATCGGCAAAACCAAAGAAATCGAAGATACACCAGCCGTTCGTGGTATGGTTGCTAAGGTTTCTCACTTGGTAGAAGTTGCAGAATAAGATAATAAACCGAGTGCGAAAACAGGACTTGTTTTCGTGCGACAAAGAACTATGTAAAAAGTAGTTATAGGAGTAAAAGAAATGAAATTAAATGCTTTGATGGATAATTTTGGTGCACGTCAGAACGCAACACGCGTTGGTCGTGGTATGGGATCTGGTTCTGGTAAAACAGCCGGTCGTGGTCACAAAGGTCAAAAGGCACGTAGTGGTTCACGCAAACAGGCAACTTTCCAGGGTGGTCAGATGCCAATCTTGCGTCGTTTCCCAAAATTTGGTTTCAACAATCCTTTTGCAAAGGAATATGTAACAATTAACCTGGGTGATATTGAAAAGTTTATCGCAGCAGGTAAAATTGATGCAACTAAAGAAATCACAATTGATTCTTTGATGGCCGCAAAGGTTATCAATCGCAGATTGGATGGTTTGAAGATTTTGGCCAAGGGCGAAATCAAAACAGCCGTTAATGTTGTTGCAGATAAATGGTCTAAGACAGCAGAAGAAGCGATTGTTAAAGCCGGTGGCACAATCAAAAACAACTAAAAATAGAAATCTGTATTTGGCATCTGGGAAACCAGGTGCCAATCAATGGTTAAAAGTTCACACACATGAAATTCTTAAAAGGCTTTTTCGGTAATCTTAGCGATTTGCAGAAGCGTATTCTGTTTACGTTGGGGGCGCTGATTGTTTATCGTATTGGGTCATTCATTCCATTGCCGGGGGTTAACGCGTCGGCAGTTTTGCACTTGTTCCAGGGTGATAACAGCGGAATGATGGGTATGTTCGATATGTTTAGTGGTGGTTCCTTGTCGCGTATGTCTGTGTTGGCATTGAACATCTTTCCGTACATTTCGGCATCTATCGTGTTGCAGTTGTTAAGTGCAACAAGTAAGTCTTTGGGGGAATTGCGCAAAGAAGGTGAATCAGGACGCGTTAAAATTAACCAGTACACCCGTTATTTGGCCGTGTTTTTGGCGGTTGTCCAGGGTTGGGCGGTTGTTCGTGGACTGGAAGCGATGGCACCAGTTAATGGTGTGGCTGCGGTAGTTAATCCAGGTTTTGCGTTTGAAATGTCTGCCATCATTGCTTTGGTTGGCGGTACTGTGTTCGTTATGTGGTTGGCTGAACAGATTACAGCGCGTGGTATTGGACAGGGCGCATCATTGTTAATCTTTGCGGGTATTATCGCCGAAGTTCCAGGTGGTGTCGCACAGTTGATATCTTTGGGATCTGTTGGTCAGATTTCACCTGCGATGATTGCGTTGGTAGTGGCGTTCGTTGTTGGTATCGTTGCGTTGATTGCGTTCTTTGAACAGGCACAGCGTCGTATACAGATTCTGTATCCACGTCAGGTTATGGCAAATGGTGTTGTGAATACGAATGCGTCATATCTGCCGATAAAAATTAATATGTCGGGGGTTATGGGACCTGTGTTTGCTTCATCTATTATGATGTTGCCAGCATTCGTTCAGCGTTTTGTTCAAAGTGAAAATTTGACTGTACAGACTATTTTAGGATTCTTTACATATGGAACTTGGTCATATATATTCTTGTTCACGGTTTTGATTGCATTCTTTGCATATTTCCAGACAGCGGTTATTTTCAATTCCGAAGAAACCAGCAATAATCTGAAAAATGCAGGTGGTTATGTGCCAGGTGTGCGTCCAGGTGAACAGACAATCAAGTATCTGGATAATGTTGTGTCGCGTACGACTGCGATTGGTGTTGCGTATCTGATTGTGGTTTGTGTACTGCCAATTATTTTGAATACACATTTGGGGATGCCGTTGATGATCGGTGGTACCAGTGTTCTGATTGTGGCGGGTGTTGTTTTGGATACAACTAATCAGGTTCAGTCATATTTGGTTGCAAAGCAATATAGTGGCGTTATTAACAAGGCACAAAAGAAAGGGCGTTTCCGCGGGTAATGCGGGAATAAAACAAGATTTGACTTTTGCTGGTTTTTATATAAAATTAATCGGCAAAATAAAATAGCCCATGGGGAAACCCAAGGGTTTGGGTATCGGGGAACCTGGTGGACTGGGGGAACCGCAGTTAAATAAAAAGGAAAATGAAAAATGGCACGTATAGCAGGTGTTAACATTCCGACTGAAAAACGTATCGAAATTGCGTTGCAGTATATTCACGGTATTGGGCCGGCAAAATCGGCACAAATCTGTGCGGCTTTGAAATTGAAAGACGGTCTGCGCGCGAAAGATTTGACAGACGAGGATGTTATCAAAATTTCGAAATACATCGAAGAAAACTTTAAAGTAGAAGGTGATGTTCGTCGCGAAGTTACAATGAACATCAAACGTTTGCAGGACTTGAAGGCATACCGTGGTATTCGCCATCGTAACCGTTTGCCGGTTCGTGGTCAGCGTACCCAGACAAATGCACGTACTCGTAAAGGTAAGCGTGTAGTGGTTGCTGGTTCTGCAACAAAGGGTAAGTAAAAATTAATCTAGCGTCGCATCTATGCGCGTTGGGCTTTGGTCATGTAGCGATTTGTACACTCCCGTCGCCCAACACACATATCTGCACCGTTATCTTAATTTTTCTAAATAAGGTAGAGATTAACACCATAGTTAATTGAAGACATCGAAAAAAGGTTAAAATAAAATGGCAGTTACAAAAGCTAAGAAAAAAGTTGTTAAGAAAGTATCGCATGGTATTGCACATGTCGTTGCGACTAACAACAATACTCGTATTACAATCACAGACCAGTCTGGCGCCGTTTTGACATGGGCAACCGCTGGGGCAAATAATTTTAAGGGCGCAAAAAAGTCCACACCATATGCGGCAACTATCGTTGCAGACGCAGTTGGTAAGAAAGTCGCCGAAATGGGTATGAAAACAGTTGATGTTTTGATGCGTGGTATTGGTCAGGGTCGTGAATCTGCTGTACGTGGATTGGCAAATGCTGGTCTGGTTGTGCAGTCCATTACTGATACTACACGTATCCCACACAATGGGTGTCGTCCAAAGAAGGTACGTCGCGTGTAATAAAAATAAATCTGATGATTTATCTAAAAGCAAATCGGGAATTTTATGTAGCGTTTGTACACTGCGATTCCCGATTTTCTTTTATTAAAACTATTATCTTTATTTTCGAAAAATCCCGCCATTGGGCGGGGTTTTTATTTTTGCTTTGTAGGCTGGATGGCGACGCGGAATGCAACCGATAATTCTTCTAGTGCGGATTCAATCAAAATGTGATGATCGCGACGCAACAGCATGTTTTGAATTTCCATAAGTTGTGTGTTTAAGATATTATAATTGTGTTCTGTTATTGTGTATGTTGTTTCTGGTTTTTGTTCTTTTGACATTATATTCCTTTTGTGGATATCATGATAAAAACGATAAGGCGTGTTGTCAAATGGAATGATATGGGATTTTTTTGTGGTAATCTTGGATTTCATTGATATAGTTTCTGTAAAATGGGGCGCGGGGAATGTGCATGTAAATAAAAGGTGTCAGTATGAAAAAGTCTTTATTGGTTGCATTGGGCGCATTGTTTATTTGTGCTTCGGCAATGGCATATACATATACAGAAACTGAAACAATTACAACATATGAACGTTTCGGTGTTGAAACACAGTGCGGGCAGGGTTGTACAAAACGTTTTGTTTCCAGTCGTGATGTTAAGCCATGTGCAAAAAAAGCGCAGCCTGTGCGTGTAAAAACACATACAGAAGTTATTGATCATTATCAGGTATATCAGCCTGTTACGGTTTATAAACCAATGGGAACAGAAGTTCATCGTAGAGTTATAAAATAATAAAATCCCCCGATTGGGGGATTTTAATTTAGATTACTGATTTTCCGTTTGGGTTGTTGTTGTCTTGTATTTGCAGTCTGCGCTGATTTCTACACGACGACATGGTGCATAGCGTTTGTCACCCGATAGAGTATAGTCTGGGGCTTTGTCCTTGCATTCACTGTATTCCCGATTGGAATAATCTATGGTTTTGCCGTTAATTGTGTTGTTTGTATCGGTTGCTTGTTTGCCTGCGCCACATGTACAATAGTTTTCGCCGTGACCAGATGCAGTAACGTCAAGTATTGCTGTGCTATTTAGGCCTTTTATGTATGTTTGAACAGCATTAGCACGATTTTCGGATAGTTTTTTGTTTGTAGTTTGGCCACCCAATGGATCTGTATAGCCGTTTACTGTAAGTTTGCAGTCATAATAATTGTTCTCTGACAGAGAGTTAACAAACTTAGTAAGTGCTGTTTTTGCCTCGTCTACCAGTTCATAAGAGCCGACTTTGAATAACGAGCCTGTGGGCAGGATAGCGTTTTCAACCGTGGTTGTTATTTGCTCTTTTATTACTTTATTTTCGACAACGGTTTGTACAACTACACATGTGCCGTTAACAATCTTTTTTGGTTCTTGGCATGTGCATTTGCCATTGTTATAGTTATAGCCATTGCTACATGTGCAAGAGCCGTCCTCGTGTAATACCAGGTTATCATCTGTTTTTGGATCGCATTGTGGGTTAGGAACTACTGAATCCGCAAAGCAATTGTTTGTGCGTGTGTCCAGATTAGGTTTGTCGTCTGGGCAATCGCATTTACCGTTTTTGATGATTTGGTTGCCTTCGCATGGATCGCATGAGTTTGTTATTAAAACGTATCTTTTTTTGTTTTTGTCTGTGCAGGTACAGTTCGGGTATGTGCCTGTGGAATCACTAGGGCATTGTGCCGTTTGTTCTGGTATTGCCGCTACGTCTGATTCCAGTTCGTGCAGTATCTGTTTCTTTTTATCGTATTTGTTCAGGATTTCGTTCAGTTTATTTTGTTTGTCTTTGCCAGAATTAAGGGCCAGGTTGCCGACCAAGGACCCTGCCGCGCCAACGCCCGCGGTAATTATGCCGGTTTTCTTTTTATCGGCGGTTTCTGCCTTTTGTTCAGCCCATGCGGCGGCATCCGCCCCAGTTGGATCCATCAATGCACGCGCAAGGGATGTGTACGCCCCCGATGTTTTGCCAATTGCAACGTCGTCATACAGACCAGATGTGGCGGCGTCCAGAATAGTTTCAGATTCAATTCCAGGACGCATATCAAGTGCTGTTTTGCGTGCCTTTAAATCGTTTGCCAGATTTACATATTCTGAATATAGGCTAATTAATTCGTTGCCGCCAGGCAGTTCAACGTTCTTTTCGCCACCGGCAATATTTTTTCCGTCACCATAATTACAATGGAACGTTGCCAGGTATGCGCGCATGGCGGCCTCGGCATCGGCGTCGGCATTTTCTTCGGCCATGGCAGATGCCATTTGCATGCCACCAATACCAGTTGCGCCAATGCCCGCCGCGCCAAGTATCTTGTTGGCGGTCGATTGTTCCTTTTCTTTCATTTTCTGGGCATTGTCTTTTAATTCATCGATTTTTGCCTGGGAATCTTCTTCTGATAATTCGTCAGCAACGCACTTTGTGCCATTTTTGTTTGGCTTGTACCCGTGTGCGCAATCTGTGATGATGCATACCGTTTTTTTATCTATTGTTTTATTGATGCCGGCGGTTGCATTTTTATCAATCGCGGTTGCGTTGCAAGCGTCGCCCTGTGTGCTGAGGCATGACTTTTTGTCATCGCTGACTTTGTAGCCATCGTTGCAGTCGCTGATTTCACAATATGCTTTTTCGCCATCGCATTTCATGACGGCGGATTTTGCATTGCTGGGCAGGGCAGGCTTTGTGTCCGCAGAGCAAGGTTCATTTTCTGCCCATTTGATACATGCGTCTTTTTCCAGTTTGAACCCGCATTTACATTCCTGGGCAATGCAGGTTTCTGTTCCTGTTTTTATGCCTGTTTTAGTGGCGTTGGGGTGTGCTTTGATTTGTTCTGGTGTGCATTGTTTTAACATTTCTATGCATTTGGTTGGATTTGTTTCATTGTCTTTTTTCCAGCCGTTGTTGCACGTTTTGGGTACGCATTTCCATGTGTCGCCGTCGGCGGTCCATTCGCCTGTGCCGTTTTCAATTTTGCATTCTTGTTCAACGCATTTTGCGTTTTTGCCGTCGCCAGATAATTTCCAACGTGGTTCCACACATGCGGATGGATAACATTCGTTGTCAATCATTGTTTTTGATTTGATACCATTTGCCTTGTCGCCGGTGCATCCGGCAAGAGGTTCGTTGTTTTCGTCCAAAACAGTTCCAGAAACAGTTGCCGCCAATGCGGGCAGTGTGGTGATTGTAAAGATAAAAAAGATGCTCAATAATTTTTTCATTGTGTCTGTCGTTTGGTTTTATTTGTTTTCGTCGCCACCGTTTCCGCCGTTATTTCCGGAACCACCGTTGTTTCCAGTATCATCGGCTTTGTCTTGCTTTTTAGATTCTTTGTCGTCGTTTTCGTTGTCGCTGTCTTTGTCGTCGCCATACAGTTCGTCGTGTTCTTTTTCTGCTTTTTTGACGGCTTTTTCGGCCTTGTGTCGGTCAATTGCACGGTCAATCGCGCCGGATGTAATGGCGCCAACCCCCATACCAATACCAGAACCCATCAATGCAGATGATGCCGATGTTTGTTCGCGGGTCAGACGCATTGCATTTTCTTTGAATGTTGTAATATCAACACCAAACCAGTTTTGATCACAACTGAATGTTGAACCGGCGTATGCTTTTTTTGAAGCGTACAGGGTGTTGTCTTCGCCCGCATAGAAATTGACCGTATAAACACAATCCAGCGTGCGTTCGTCAAACATTGCCCCCAGGCGACCACATGTGTCGCGCATTAAGTCACGCAGTTCGTATAAACGTTTTTCATCGCGGGCAACCTGTTTTTCTGCATCAACGCGCAGGTTGCCAAAAACAGACATTGTGCGGGATGCCAGACCGCTGTCCTGTTGTTTACAGTTGTTCGCGATTTTTGCACATTTGGATATTGCGGCATCGCCTGCCTTTTTCCCCAGGCACTTTGTAAATTTTTGACCACATTCGGTGACAATACAATTGTTATATTGATTCCCGCATTCAATAATCGCATTGTATGATGCAACGCGTGCGTTCATGTCGCGGTCGGCCTTAATCTCGGTCGCGAACATGGCGTATTCTTTTCCGCTGCATGGCAGGTCGCGGCGACATGCGTCCATCTTGGTGCCCCATATGGTGTCTGTGTCGCCAGCACATTTTGAATAATCATTTCCGCATTTTTCCTTCATACATGCGCGCAGATTCTGGTCGCAGGCATTTTGTCCCGATAAACGTGCCGCAGTCATTTGATTGGATGCCGCAGTTGCAGCATCTGCTGCGTCCAAGGCGGCGCGCTGGGCGCGGATCTGTTCAGCCAATGCGTTGTTTGATGTATCTTTTGCAGATGCAGTGGTTTCTGCCATAAATTCGCTGAATTGGGATGATTTATCTTCGATAATTATTTCTTCTTCGGCAGTATCATCGTTTTCTGATTCAACAGATACGGGGTTTGTTTCAGTTTCTGGGGTGGCCGTTTCGGTTGATGGATTTATGTTTTGAATGTTTGCTGTTAGTGTTGGCATAATGCTGGCAGCCTTTGACGGGCGTTGGTTGCGTGAAACAACTGCCCCGTTGGCCATCGTTGAAAAGAGCATAAAGAACAAAGAGCAAATGGCAAATATGTGATTAAAATTTCTATCTTGCGTTTTCATTCGTTTGTCCCTAGTCAATTGTTGCGCATGCGATTTCATAGAACTTACATAACTGAAGTGCCATTGATTTTTCGGATTCGTATTCTGCGCCGCAACCATTGGTCATGTTGTTTGCACATACTGTTTCAACGCATTTGTCGCGCGCGGAATTGTCAGCACAACCGGATTTGATTGATGAAATCTTTTTTTCGCGCGCCGTTTTATAGGATGTGACAATTTGATTCAAAATTGATCTGGAGTTTTTTGCTGCGTTGTCGCGGTCGGCAATTAAATCCGATCGAATTGATGCGATGTGTTCGTCACAACCATTGTTTTCTACACCACATGCTGCAAAGAATTTGTCAAAGTCTGCGTTTTCTTCGCAGTTGCGGAAGTCAGCCATGCAACGTGTGTCAGCAATAAGGCATGCAGTTATGCTTGATTGACATGCGGCTTTAGATTTTGTTTTGGCGGCTGATTCCAATGTCTGTGTCATCTGGGCAGAAACACCGGCCGCGCGACATGATTGTTCAATTAAACTGTCGTATGTTTCGGTTACGTCGTCGGCGGTACAGCCTGAAACCTTGGCCAGGCATGCTTTTGTTGCCCATGCATAACGTTGACCTGGATCGGTTGGTGCCTTCTTTAATTCCTTGTCAGAAATGTTGTATTTGGCGGATGCGCCCGCAGATACAGATTTCATCGCGTTTTTTGGTGGTGTGCCCGCCGTGGATGTGCCGCAATATTGGCAACGTGCAGACGGGTTGGATGATATACCAATGGCGCATACAGAATCCAAACAACGTGTTAAATTCGCGCGTGAACATGTTGTCGCGGCATTTGCAGACGACAAACTTGTAAAGATCAATCCTAAGATTAGTAGTTGTGTTTTCATATTCTCTCTATTGGTCTGATTATATCAAAAACGGGTGCGTGGTGCAAAGGGAAAAAGAATTTTTATTTAGGTGTTGACAAATTGTAATCGTTTGTCTATATTGTTTGTGTGTAGATAACAAAAGGATAAAAAATGGCTACTGGAACACCTGCACCAACAACAGGGACGGGCAAAACAAAAAAATGGTGGATTATTCATGTTGCGGCGGGCGTCGCAGCGATTGCATTGATTGCTTTTGGGGCAACCCAGTGCAGTAGCAAGGTTTCTGAACGCGAAGAAAAAGAAACGAAGGAATCTGAATTGGTTCGTGCAAATGATTCTTTGGATAGTTTGCGTGTTGCGATGGGGGATGCGCGTCGCATGATTGGTGATTTGGTCGATGATAATCGTGCAAAGTCTGATACAATTCGTATGCAACGTGATTCAATTGCGACATTAAATGATTCTTTGACGGTTGTTAATGGTAAACTGATTGATTGCCGTAATTCAAAGCGTAAACAGGTAAAGCCTGCTAAGCCGGCAAAGCCACAGCCAAAGCCACAGCCACAGCCAAAGCCACAGCCAAAACCACAGCCAAAACCACAGCCAAAACCAAAAACTGTGACTGTGGTAAAACCGGATACAGTCCTAATTGTTCAGCAACCTGTGTCCAGAGTAGGATGTGGCGGTAAGGTAAATGTTACTTTGAATGATTCACAGAATAATGGTGCAATCGTTGTTGGTGGTGGAAACTGCAAGACAGATATCAAGTTGGAAAATGGTTCTGTAAACAATGGTGCAATTGTTGTAGGGAATGGTAATGAAGTTGTCGTTAACACAGCAGAAGCATTGATTGCAGCAGATTCTTTGGCGCGTGCGCGTCAGTTGAAAAATGTTCGGATTACTACGGTGTTTTATACTAAATCAAAGTAAACCCCGTGTGATTGGTATTTTTGGTCGGTCTGCAAAAGCGGACCGATTTTTTTATGCTTTTTTGGCTGGACAGATAAAACGGTCTTGTGATAAGATTTTATTTATAAGAGAGAGTATAAATGAAATTTATTAGAATTTTAGTCTTTACGTTGTTTGTTGCCCCGTTTGCATCTTTTGGTGCATCAAGTGATTTTATGTTGGCGGCACAGTTGTTGGCGGCGGCAAAGTCTGCAGATATTCAACAGGTGCAGGCGTTGGTGAATAATGGCGCAAATGTGAATTTTGTGGATGCAACTGGATTGTCGATTGTTTGTACTGCGTTGATGAATAATGATGTGCGTGCAGCGCAAATTCTGCAAATGTATGGGGCAGATGCGTCAAATTGTGATCGTCAGATTAAAAAATATAATAATAAAAACAAGCCAAAAGGCGGCGGCGGGTTGTTCAGCGGACTGTCGTCTGCCCAAAGCATAAGTTTAGCGGCGGCGGGTGCCGCCGTTGTTGTAGGTGGACTGTTTTTGTTGACTGATGTGTTTGACCCAGGTAATGATAACGATTCGGCAGGCAGTGGTGGTGACCGCCCAAATCAAAATCCGGATAGTGGTGGTTCAAGTGGTGGGGATACAACACCAAAATTTGTTTTGCCATATGGTGTTGAGATGCCAACAGCAGAGGATGAAGTAGCATTGTACAAAACTAGGGTGAATTTTTATAGCCCAGAAAAAAATCCTGATTTGTCATTTGATGAGCAAAGTATTTACTATAAAAATTTCCAACTGATGACAAAGGGTGCGAATCCTGCACAGAATTATTTGTTGATTATGCATGGGTATTCACCTTTGGCGCGTGGATATTTGGGATTAAGAACTTTGCGCAATAGTACGTCAAAGGCCCCATTAAGTTTGAAGGGAAATACCTTGTGGGGCGAACAGGTTATGGGGGGGCGTCCCGTCAATGTTGCGATGGTAACAGCAAATGGTATTAACGCGAAGGATGATAGTTCGTTGAGAAATGTATTGTTACCATGGACTGATTTGAACAATAATGGTACTACGGTTGGTGGGGCCAGTGAAGATATGGTTTCCAGTAAGTATTATAATAATTTGCTGACGTTGACAGGAACACAAAGCTCGTGGAGTGATTTTTTGACAACAGAGGAAACGTCTGTCTCTGTTCCTGACGGTGTTGTGAATTTTGATTTGGCTGGCTATGGGACTGCTATTCGCAATATTGCTGCGACAAAGGACGATAATTTGTTGGTTAAGGTTGTAGGTGGATATGATGCGGGGTATACGAATGCTGATTATATCGGTTTTATGCCGAATGGACAGATGACAGTTTTTCGTACCGGTGGTGGAACTGCCTTGGTTGATGTGACGGGGCAAGAGGCAACAGGCAGTTATGTCGAGAATAATGGCGTTCTGTCTCAGATAGAGCTGTTTGGAAAAACAATGTCAGTTATTATTAATAATGGGGTGATTTTTGCTTCGTATACAGAAACTGTTCTTGATGATGAAGGGCAGGAACAAGAAATAACGACGACGTATTCCGGATATGTTGGTGTGGATGGTAAATTGTATTTGGATAGTAATGCAGATGGTGTTATAAATCAGGCCTATGCAATGGCAGATGGTGAATTGACATTGGTAAAACAAGAAGGTGCGTCTGATTATTACAATTATGCTGCGTTGTTGAGTGGTGCTGCCTTGTGGCGTGCTGATGATTTAAAAGGGGGGCGTTCACGACCAGATATTATTGCGAACGCATCTGTTATTGAACCGTTGCATGGATATGATGTGAAGGTAATTGGTGATGTGTTGGCGGAATCTGATAGGTCTGTGGCAATAGCAGAATTTGTGGATCTGTATTATGATGTTAACAAAGAAGATAGTTCAGAGCCGTTCCAAGATGCAATTAGTTTTTTTGGAGGTTTAGGGGGATTATATAAACCTTTGACTGTGTTTTCAACTGGGGCGTTTGAAACAGATAGTTCTTGGTCGGGCAAGACTTTGTCTGCTACTTTTGAAAATGCAGTGCCGTTGGTATTTCAAAATTCAGAACATTATTTCATGTCGGTTGTTAGTGTTGGTGTAGACGGGGGGACAAATAGCGCTGAGACAATTTATGGCTATTCGCCGGCTGGGAAAATTAAATTAAGTACATGGCAATTTGATAATGGGACGTCAGGTGATGTGTCCGATGATAAATTTTATAAGGCACGCATGTGCGGTATGGCGGGAACTGGTACGTCTGATATTGATCCGTGGTGTTTTGCCGCAGCAGGGGTGACTGATGAATTAGCAGTGGCGTCTGCGGCGGGAGCGGCTGGCGCATTAAAATCTGCTTTCTTTTATTTGACTAATGAAGAAATCTTTGCGCTGATGGCGTTGACGGCGGATGGACCTTATTTAGGTAAAGATGATGATGGTGTATCTTTTACCAAAGAAACATTGGCGAATTATCTGCAGAATATGTATGAATTACCAAATGAAAAGCAGGCCGAGGTTGATGGTGGCGCAGATTATTTAAGGGTTTTTGCCGAAGTGTTTGGGTATGGTTTAATAAATTTGGAACGGGCGACTACGCCAGGGCGCGAGATATATTACTATGATGGTAATGCGGATAAAATTGTTGCGTCTGATGTTGGGCGGGCGGCGACAAATACTGTGTTCAAACCGTCGTCGGTATTGAGTCTGCGTGGGGCAGCAATTCGTGCGCCATTCTATGATGTGCTGGAAAGTGTTGATGGAAGTTTAAGTTTGCCGCGCATTTGGCAAAATGAATTTGCGTTGGGGGTGACGTCTGAACGTGGTTTGTATATGGGGGATGTGTTGGGTGAATTGACAACGCGTCGTGATGGAGAAGAACGTATTCAGGTTGGTGCGCTGGGGATGAAGATGTCTTTTTCAGAACGTGCATATTATGATAATCTGGGTGGTTTGGATAACTTGTCATTGGATTATGCAATGGGCGCATGGAACTTTGGTGCGTCATATCAAAATCATCTGACTGATGGTGTGTCGCGTTTTTCGGGACTGGCAAACCCTGTATTAGGATTGGCGTCAAATGCGGTTGTGTCGGATGTTGATTATAATAATGGTAATTGGACATTTGGGGCGCGCGCGTTTTCGGGGGCAATTACGGACGAGGGATTGTTAGAAAACGATCCGACAATATCATCGCAATATATGCCTGCGAAATTGGGACTGATGCAGGGGGCGGATGCGCATGCGACATGGAAAAATAATCGGTTTGCGTTTACAGGCGCGGTCGGTTCAGCGCATGAAAGCAATACTGTTTTAGGGGCGTTGTCGGATGGATTGTTGAACCTGGGGGCAGGGAATACGATTTATGCAGACGCGTATGCATACTATAAATTGTCGGATGATATTGATTTGACTGCGCGTGCGACATTTGCACGTACAAGTGCCGATGCAAGTGGAGATTTCGTAATGGGGTTGACTGATATTGATTCAAATGCGTTTGCGTTTGGTGCGAATATTGGAAACTTTGAATTTAGTGTATCACAACCATTGGCGATAACGAATGGTGCGTTGCAATACGCATATGCAGAATATGATATTGTGAGTGTAGAGGATAATAAATATGAATTAAATGTTGTTGATACACATGTTGAGGATTTGTCCCTGCGGCCTGAAAAGCGTGAGACGCGTTTGATGGGTACCTATCGTCATAAGTTTGGTGAATTTACTGATGGTGCATTTGGGTTTATATATCGTATCAATCCAAATCATACGGATGATTTTGGTAATGAATCCATATTTATGCTTAAAATGTCACACAGATTGGGAATATAGAAAAAACGCCATTATGGCGTTTTTTTATTGTCTTTTGATAATCTGGTTATATTATTGTGTGGCAATTAAAGGATAAAAAATGAATAAAGGTTTTAGGGCGGTTGTTAATTATGTAAAAAACTTATTCCCGGGGACTGCACCCGTTGCGGTTAGCGATAATCCGCAGTTGGATGCCCAGGTGGTTTTGTGTCTGTCTAATAATATGTTTTATACCAAGGCCAGTAATGGACATAATTATTGGTATTGCTTTGTTAATAAAGACAAAATTTCAGTTGTAAAATATATTTTGCACAGTAATGGTGTTAATGTGTCAAAGCATAATAGTCGTTTTTATTCGGTGCGTGAACCGGTTTTGCGTGTGCGTATGTCGAATTTGCTGCAGGTTCCATCAGGACTGGCATTTGTTGATTCTGTTATGAAATTTGATTTGGCGATGTTAAACGATGTTTTGGTTAAGAACCGCATCGAGCAGATTCAACAGAGAATGAAATAAAAATACCCCGCCAAATGGCGGGTTTTTTATCGTGTGCGTTCCAGTACGATAATCTGGTCGTCGCGTTCTTGTTTGTTGATGCCCATTCTTGCCCATTCTTTAAATGCTTTTGATGCTTTTACATATGCAGCCATGTTTTTGCTGATTGGAATGCTGCAGCCGGTTTGCGCCAGAATGTAACCGCCTGGGCGAACATAGTTGCGCAGGTTTTGTAAGGTTGGTTGGATTAACTTGGGCGCCCATTCAAAAATGTTAGACAGGTTAATCACATCGTATTCTGTAGTCAGGTGGGTGTGCAGGTCTGCAACGTTTGACCATATGAAGTTGAAGTGTCCCGATAATTTTTTCTGTAATGTTGCATATTCGTCAGCAGAAATCATTTCCGTTGCATAGTATTCTGGATGTAGACCGTTGCCAAAAATTCTGTAGCCGTCCATTCCGCGTATCAGTTTTGCGCTGTGTGCGGGAATGCGAGGTAAGATAGATGATATGCCTTTTACCTGGCTGGCAGATGGCGCGTTGTGCAGGTCTGTTAGTAATTGCTTGTATTGTTCGTATGATATGCCAGATTGGATGGCCTGGGTTTTTATGTCCATAATTGCGCGGGCGCAGTATGAAATGTCAATGTAGTTTGTGTTATTGAATTGATTGAGAATAAAAATTATACTTTTAATGTATTCCCAGTTGTGATAAAATATAATTTAATTGGAAGGGAATATTCTATGGGAAAGATTGCAATTTTATCTATGTTGATTGCCGGTTTTTTAAGTGATGCGGTTGCAGCGACGCGTCCAACGGGGCGTGCGGTGTCGCGTAATGGTGTGACCACAACCACTGCAACACAGAAAACAACGTCGGCGCGTGCGGCGACAAATTCGCGTACGGCACCACGGGCAGGGACGACGGCTGCGACTGGTACGCAGACGGTTAACCGTGGGCGCGCGGCAACGACGACGGCGGCAAAACCAGTGGTGACAGCGCGCGCGGGTGCAATGCAAAAGGTTATCGGAACCGGTACCAAGGTTGCAACGGCAACAAAAAATGTTGTGGTGTCCGAAGAATGTCAGCAGAAATATGATGGTTGTATGGATTCTTTCTGCATGCTGGATAATGAAACCGGTGGACGTTGTTTGTGCAGTGATAAAAATGCCGAACTGGATTCCATTTTAGCGGAAATTGAAAAGCTGGATCAGCAATCGTATCAGATGGCAACATTTGGTGTTGAAAAGATTGAAATGGGCGATGATGCCGAGGCCGCAATTGCCAAGGCTAATGCGGCGGCACAATCCGTTATTGACAAGGATGATGGTGCACAAAAAAAGGCGCGTCGAACATTAGATTTGTCCTTGTGGGATACGTCCATTGATTTCGAAGAAGATGATATATTTGGTGCATCCGCCATGTCCCCGATTGAAGGGAAAGAAGGCGACGCCCTGCATCGCGCGGCGGCGGAACTGTGTGTTGCCCAGATTCCAGAATGTGCAAACGATATTCAAATGCTGCAGATGATGTATGGTCAGCGCGTTAAATCTGATTGTGCAGCATATGAAAACAGTTTGAAGCAACAGAAAAATTCTAGCGCTCAAAAATTAGCGGCCGCGGAAAAGGCGTTGCGTGATGCGGCGTTGGATCAATTGCGTACGGCTAATAAATATGATTTGGGGCAATGTACGGTTGAATTCAAAAAATGTATGCAGACAACAGGCGGGTGTGGTGATGACTTTTCGGGCTGTGCCAGCATGGTTGCCATGGATACTACGAATGTACGTCAATCAACATCCCAAAAATCAAAAAATTATCAAATCAAGGGTTCTGTGACGACGATTGAAATTTCGGCATCCACCTATGATGCTTTGTTGGCCAAGAAACCACTTTGTGAATCTGTTACAAAATCGTGTGTAAATGTGGCGAGTCAGGTGTGGGATACTTTCCTGCGTGAGGTTGCGCCACAGGTAAAGAATGCGGAACTGATTGCGGAAGATAAGGCCAGACAGGATTGTATTGGTAATATTTCATCCTGTTTCCAAAAGGCGTGTAAAGATACCATGGATCCAAACGATCCAGATGGTTCGTATGATATGTGTTTGTCCAGACCGGGAACGATGTTAAATGTTTGTAAAATCCCGCTGAATGCGTGCGGTATTGATGCGACTTCTGAAACAGCCGCTGCTAAATCTGATATTTGGGATTTTGTGGTCGCTAGACTCGCTTCTATGCGTGTGGATTCATGTACGACCGAGGTAAAAGAATGTCTGCAATCGGATGATCGTTGCGGCAAGGATTATACACAATGTATCGGACTGGATACGGATGCGATTATTCGTATGTGCCCATATGATAAGTTGACCGGTTGTCAAAAGGTGTATGGCGAAGATGATATTCGTGGTGATGCGGTTTATGAAGAACTGTCAACCATGGTTCAGGGAATTATGCTGAATATTGATAATGCGTTCCTGGCCGAATGTCAGGTCGCAGCGGACGAAGCAATGATCAAGGTCTGTGGCGGAACAGAAAATTGTGATGCGTTGACCGTTGATGAAAATATCGGGGCACGTTCGCTGGAATACAAGATTTGTGAATACACTATGTCGGATTCTGGGTTGGATTTGGATTATGCAAAATGTCGTACAGATGTTTCCCAGATTCAGGATTCCGAACTGGGGCGTGTCGAGGGTTCAACCAGTACCGAGTTAGGGCCGGTCACACCGTTTGCAGGTGTGTTGGATGGAACGATTTATTGGGAATCGGTCGAGGTTGCGGATGATGGCCGTCTGAGTTCGGTGGATGAATATTTGGCCAAAATTGACGATGCCAAGAATATGAGTGCCCAGCAAAAAGACCGTGTAAAGTCTGAATTGGCGGTGTTGCAGGCAAATATTGATGCGGCAATTAACGCGATTGAGGCCGATCCCAAGGTTCAATTCTGTATGACAGGGCGCGAAGTGCAGGGTATGAAGCGTAGTGATGGCGAAGGCAAATCGACCCGTGCCAAGATTGGTGAAAAATCTGCGGATGCGGCACGATTCCCAGAATTGACCAAGCAGATGCGTTCAATTATTGCAACATCCGCGCTGAAAATTGCAAAAAATAATTACTATAAAAAGTATGATGAATTGAACGAAAAGATGTTGCAGGACTATGCCAAGATGGGTGAACGTATGGCAGAGATTCAGGGTGAAAATGCACTGGATGCGCGTCGTGAAATTGCCCGCCAGGCATGCATCAGTTTTGCCGATGCATCGTCTTTGCCTAAATCGCCAAATCCACCAAGGTCGGCATTTGGTAAAATTTTGGCGGGGCTTGCGGTTGTTGGGGCTGCGGTGGCAATACCATTCACGGGCGGGGCTTCTGCGGTTGCGTTGGGGATGACTGCAAGTCAGCTTGCAATAGGTGGCGCAGCGGTGGCGACGGCTGGAATAGGGTTGTTAGGTAATGTTGGTTCGGGTAAGGCAAATGGCGAGGATTCCATGATGGGACGAGAATTAATTGGTTCAAAATCCTTGAATCAATGGAATTACAAAGAAACCATTACGTCTACATTTGAGTGGGAAACGTTAAAGTGCAATAAGTGTACACGTTCACAACAGTGTTCCAAAACCAAGCGACCACTGTTTGGTAGTGCGTACTGCAAGACATGGGCAGATCCCGTGGAATCATGTGCAGAGACCCAGTTCTGATAAAAATCCCCCGCTTGGGGGATTTTTTTTACATTTTTTATGCTTGGTTTATGACGGAATAAATTATTGACTTTTGTGGGAATGTAGTATAAAATTTGCGCCGAAATGCGCGTTTTGTGCATGGCCATTTGGCGAAAATGATAAACTAAGCTAAAAGGAAATATAAATGATTGAAAAAAACTGGATGACTTTGATTAAGCCTAAAAAGCTGACAATCAAAACAGATGAACATAATCCAAATATTGCAACTTTGGTCGCAGAACCATTGGAAAAGGGTTTCGGTTTGACTTTGGGTACGGCATTGCGTCGTGTTCTGTTGTCTTCGTTGCAGGGGTGTGCACCAATCTATATTAAAATTGATGGTGTGCAGCATGAATTTTCCAGCATTTCTGGTGTTCGTGAAGATGTGACAGATATCATCTTGAATTTGAAGGGTGTTTATTTCAAGGCATTAAGCGAAGGTCAGCACAAAGCATATTTAAAAGTTAAAGGACCAGCAGTTGTTACAGCAGGTATGATTGAAACAACAGGTGGTGTCGAAGTTATGAACAAAGATGCAGAAATTTGCACTTTGGACAAGGGCGCGAATCTGGATATGGAAATCACATTGGGTATGGGTCGTGGTTATGTGCCTGCATCCCAGCATGCTGATGGTTTGCCATTGGGTGTGATTCCGGTGGATTCTATCTTCTCGCCAATCTTGAATGTGGCAAGTGATGTTTTGCCAACGCGTGTTGGTCAGTCAACAGACTTTGATAAATTGGAATTGACTGTTAAGACAAACGGTGCGGTTTCTCCAGAAGATGCAATCGCATTTGCAGCACGCATCTTGACAGACCAGTTGGTTGTATTCATTAACTTTGAAGACCCAGCACAGTTGAGTGGTCCAAGTGAAGATGAAAAAGCAAAAGATGCATTGCCGTTCGATCCAAAATTGTTAAAGCATGTTGATGAACTGGAATTGTCTGTTCGTGCAAACAACTGCTTGAAGAATGACAAGATTAACTGGTTGGGTGAATTGGTACAAAAGACCGAAGCGGATATGTTGAAAACACCAAACTTTGGTCGCAAGTCTTTGAACGAAATCAAGGTTCAATTGGAAGCGATGGGATTAGGTCTGGGTATGGAAGTACCAGGTTGGCCACCAGAAAATATCGCGGAATTGGCCAAGAAGTACGAAGACCCATACAAATAATAAATTAAATTCTGTGGGCTCTTGTCGTGTTGCGCCGTTTCTCATGTAGCGTCTGTACACTACGAAACGGCGAACACTTCCAATAGCCTCACAAAATTTAATTTCTTAACCTGGCAAGGAGTGGGGATTTTAATAATTTCTTGCTTTTTGTGGAAATTTATATAAAATAAAGCGAATTTAATCCCATGGTTCTGGCTAGTGCTAGGTTATGGGTGTCTCAAGGAATCCCATCTTTGTGGTGGGCAGAAACAAAAAGGAGTAATCGATGAGACATATGAAAGCAGGTCGTACATTCAATCGCGACACAAATGCACGCAAGGCCTTGTTTATTGGTCTGGCAAAAAACTTGATTGAAAAAGAACAGATTAAAACTACTTTGCCAAAGGCAAAAGATTTGCGCAGTGTTGTTGAAAAACTGATTACGCGTGCCAAGGTTGATTCTGTTGCAAATCGTCGTTTGACGGCTTCTGAATTGGGCAATGCGTCGGCGGCAACTGTTAAGAAGTTGTTTGATGTTTTGGGGCCACGCTATGCAAACCGTAATGGCGGTTATACACGCGTTCTGAAGGCTGGTTTCCGTTATGGTGACGCAGCGCCAATGGCGATTATCGAATTGGTCGATCGTGATGTAAATGCAAAGAAGGCACCGGTTGCACCAGTTGCAGAAGAAAAGGTTGAAGAAGTAGCAGAAGAAGCTGCGAAATAATTAACCGGAAAGGTAATTAAAAATCCCGCTGACCAGCGGGATTTTTTTATATCTCGGATAAATCTGTTATGACTGTGATGCCGGCGGATTGCCATTCGGATATCAGGTTGTCGATGTCCATAATATTTTTTGTGGCCAGGTATATCGCAGGAATGCGGTTGTGTTTCGTTGCGATGTCTTGAACTGTGATAATAGGTGATGGACATACGCGACCGGCGGCAAACCAATTGTCTGTGTCGGCAACCCAAAAGTCTGGGTCGCTGTGTGTGATGATGGCGTGTGTGTCTGTAATGACAATATTGTCATCAGTTGAATAAGGTTTGTTGTTTTCTGTTAGGTGCTTAATCAGTTCTGAATTGTCGCTTGTGTCGATTTGTGTGTCTGTGTCTGTATCTGATTCTGGTTCGTCAAAGTTTATTTCCGTAAAAGTCGGTGCCATATCGATGTCGGGGGCTGGGACGTCGATATCAAAATCAGTTGGCAGCGGAAATGCGGTTTCGTTAATTTCTGGTGCGTCTGATGGGGCAGGTGTGACTGTTTGCTGAGGTGTGTTAAATGCAGATGTTTGAATGCGGCCGATGTTGTTGCGGGCGCGAATGAATGCAAAACGCAGTTCCGCTGGCATGTCGGGTGGTAATTCCGCTGGTTTGTCTGCTTCGTCTGGTCCCAATGCGGGTGTTTCTGATTCTGTTTCTGGTGCCGGTGTCGGTTTGGCCGGGGCGGGTTTTAAGAATGCTGGGATTGTGATTTTTGGAATCGGAATTGTAATTAGCGGTTTTTTTGTCCGTACAATAAGTGTTGTGGTCGCAATATATAGTGGTAATGCCGCCAGAACCAATATGCCAAATACAAAGCCTGGAAATCCGCGTAGTTGTGCGCGCATCAGGTGACGCCATTGGGGGGCACTGAATATCGAGAAATTAAACATGAAGTATAAAATCGCCCATGTTATAGCAATATAACAGACTGTCCATATAATGGCATATTTGTGCGACTTGATAAATTCAAAGATTTTATTCATGTTAATATTATAGACAATATATTTGTTTTGTCAATATCAAAACAAAATGATATTTGTCCAAAAAATGCTTTTTTTAGGGCTGTTTTTGTGGCATAATATAAGAGATAGATTTAGGGGGAGTTTTATGTCTGGATTGTTTAAAATGTGTGGAATGTCTGCTGTGTCGATGGTGGTCTGTGCTATGTTTTCTGTAGCAGATGCAGCCCAGCCGACTGGGCGTGGGGCAAATGGCAGTGTTCGTGCAACATCTGTGCGTATGCCGACAATGCCGACGTTGCCGATTATTTCAGTTGGTAATATTTCAACAAATGTTCCATCAGGGGGGGCGGTTGTGCCGGATAAACCAGATAATCCAGATAATCCAGATAATCCAGATAAACCAGATGAGCCGGATGATCCTGTTCAGCCAGAATGTCCAGATGGTGGGGTAAAGAATTCTGCGTACACTGTTGATGTGTGTATGGATGATGTTTTGCGCTGTGTTAATAATGGCGCATTGCCAAACGGTTTGAACAATCTGTTTAATGAAGAAGTACGTCATGCGGTTGAAAATGGTATGGGTTTGTGTGCCGCCCAGGCAGAACGCTGTGTAAGTGACGTTCGTCGAGATTGTGCAAATGTTTATCGTTCGGCAGCGGATGTTTGGATTGACTTTAATTCCCGCAAGGTTCAGCCAGAATATTATAACTTTGTCCTGCGTAAGACAGGGTTAACACCAAATCAGGCGGAAAATACATGTCGCTTGTTGGATAAAAATACTTATGGTTCGTCATTCAGTGCGGTGGCAAATGATGGAAAAACAACCGCAGAATATAATCAAAAGGTTGGTGCGTATAATGGCCAGCAGGGTAATATGCTGATTAAATCTAATCCGCAGGGCGTCAAGGTTAATGATGGTAATCCAGGTGTCGATGGGGCGCGTGGACATTATGCACGCTGGGATGCGGAGTCTGCAACATGTTTAATTCGTGTTGCTGCGTATAATAAGGACAAGCATATTTCAAACAGTTGGCTGTTTGGGGCCGCGGGTGATGATAAGCCAGCAGAAGTGTGGATGCCGGCAGGTGAAACGTTTAGTTGTAATAAGGATCTGTTTGGGTTCTCGTTGATGAATGATACAAGTACGGCTGCGGTTGTCGGTATTGGTGGTGGCACAGTTTTGGGTGCTGGTATTGGTGCAATTGCGGGTCATGGCAAGCGTGAATTTGACTGTGCGCGCGATAAGCATCGTGAATTGTTGATGCAAGAATTAAAAGATGGACGTGCAGTTGGAATACTGAATGAGTATCTGTTAAATGATATTGATATAACTCAAAAAATCGTTTCTCCAGAAAGCTGTGACGAGATTGTTGAGTTGTTTGATAAGTATTATCAATATGAAACCGCAATAGCAGAATGCAAGGATGCGGAATATTTGTATTCTTCGTCCATTACGATTGAATTGTCGTTTGATACAACAAGTGGGGAAGAAGCGGGTGTGCAGGCGGTTGTGCCATGGTGTATTACCAATAATCACAAAACTGTTAATGCGTGCAAAAATGCCCTGCACAGGGAATGTAGTAGCAAGGGTAGTGTTGAATCGTGCAAAAATTGGTTACGCGAACAAGGCATAAAGCCAACAAGTGTTTCTGAAACAGATAAAAGTCTTATGGATGGTCAGGATTGTACATTAAAGGCATTGAATTTGGATAGGGAAAGTGGTGCAGGGATTTATTGCTCGCAATCGGGCAAGTGCATCACGGCATCGAATGTTGAAACAGAACTGAAACGATTGGATTCTGTGTTCGGTAAGGGTGTGACAGATTTGATGGTTAATGGTGAAAAGTCTAACCTGGGTAAAAGTATTGGTATTGGTGCGGCGGTTGGTGCCGGGACTGGTGGTTTGGCAACAGCAATTACCGCATTCGTTGAACGTAATAATATTAACTGTCGTGTTGGCGATGGGTTAGAGCAGGTTGGGTTTGGTAAATCACATTCGATTGGTACATTAAAGGATTTCTATGTAAAATGGAATTTGCGTGTGCCAGATGTGGTTGCGCCAACAGCGACGATTTCAGATTGTCAGTCATGGAAGAATACATGTGCGACATTTGCTGATTTGGAACAGTGTGCAAATGCCCAGTTTAATTATAAACCTGCGGGTGCGTCAACGACAACCTTGGTTCGTACGGCGTGTAAAGTGTCGGGCAGCGCGTGTATAGAAAACTATCCTGTTGCAAAATCGTACGGCGCGTGTGAATAAAAATCCCCCGAATGGGGGATTTTTATTATTAAAATGTTGATTTTATGATTTCTTGTATGTATTGTGTTCGTGTGAAACGTGTGCCAGGGTGTCGGTTCGAATTTTCTGGTGATGATAATTATGTAGTGTTGCACGAGCCGTTGGGAAAACTGGATTTGCAAGTTTAGGTCAGTAGTGGTGTTTATATAGAGTTGGAATCATCTGTTGTTTATCAAAGAAAAATTAAAGTTATTAAACATGCAGGTGAACAATATAAGAATAGTTTGATTATTGGTAATAATTTTTCATCGACTAATTATTGTCTGTGCGATTTTTGTGGGGGACCAGGAAATATAAAAATTGGTTCTGAGTGTTTGTTTGCAGATGGTGTTCTGTGGACGGGTGATTGGCATACTATATATGATTGTAATGATGGTAAAGTTTTGAATCCTAATGCAGATATATGTATTGGAAATCATGTGTGGTTGTCGCAGGTGTGCCGGCCAGAATAGTAAAAGAAAATATTAATTGGGATGCGCGGGCGCCACATCAGTATGCGTTGGAAAATAATCTGGTCTAGGCGGCCTGTTTCATTTCAGATTTAATCTTGCGGATGTATTTGCGTAATTCATCAATCGCGACCAATGTGCCGTCTGCTTTTTGTGCAGACCAATAGTCCCAGCCATTAAAACTGACGCTGCGTTGTAATTTTGCCGCCATGACATGAATTGATGCCTTGCCGTATAATTGGTGCGTTAATTGACCGTCGTGTGTAATCATGACGCGTTCGCCGCGTGGGCTGACCAATGTTTGACCGACATACAGTAGGCCTGCCTCGATTAACTCTTTGAAAGCGACGCGTATTTCGTCACGTTTTGGTTTCGATACTTCGATGTCTGACAGGTCAATTGGTTGGACGTTTGCAACGCGTTCGCGTGCCGCAGCAACGTATGTTTCGTCGCGTTCAATGCCGATAAATTGACGCCCCAGTTCGCGTGCCGCCGCTGCAGTTGTGCCGGATCCCATAAATGGATCCAGGATTATGTCGCCTGGTTTTGTTGAGGCCAGAATTACACGATGTAATAAATCAAGTGGTTTCTGGGTGTTGTGCAGACTTTTTCCGTCGGCACCCTTGATACGTTCGTCGCCCAGACAGATGTTCAAATCCCAATCTGAACGCATCTGTTTGCCACCATTTAATTTTTTCATTGTTTCATAATTAAATGTGTATTTGCCCGTCTTGGTCGGTGTGGCCCAGATTAACGTTTCGTGCGCATTTGTAAAGCGTGTGCCACGGAAATTTGGCATTGGGTTCGTTTTTACCCAAACGATATCATTTAAAATCCAGAAGCCCATATCCTGTAATGTGGCACCGACACGAAATATGTTGTGATAACTGCCGATTGTCCACAGGGCGCCGTTTGGTTTTAATACGCGTTTACATTCCGCCAACCATGCGCGTGTAAATTCATCGTATTCTGCAGATGACGCAAATGAATCCCATTCGTCACGAACAGCGCGTGCAGCGGTTTGATCTTCGGGGCGATAGAGTGTTTTTGAACCCAACTGTAGGTTGTAAGGTGGGTCTGCAAATACCGCATCAACAGATGCGTCTGGTATGCCGCGCATCAGTTCTATGCAATCACCTAATAAAATCTGGTTCAGGTATTTGTTCATCTCTCTCGTCATTTCCTGGTACATATTTTATCATATTTTTGAGTCTTTTTTTGGGGGGCAAAAATCTCTTTTTGAAATAAAGCACTTGATTTTTATAAAAAACCATTTTTTTGCGAAAAAATAAAATTACTTGATATGAATGGATTTGATTGCTACCGTATGTGTGTTATGAGATGTCCATATTGCAATTCTACGGATAGCCGTGTTACAGATTCGCGCCCAGATATTGAGGATGCGATTATTCGTCGTAGACGTGTCTGTGAACAGTGCGGCGCCAAGTTTACAACAGTAGAACGTGTTCAAATGCGTGATCTGGTTGTGCGTAAAAACAGTGGAAAATTAGAACCGTTTGATCGTGAAAAATTGCGTCGCAGTATCAAGTTAGCGTGCCGTAATCGTGATGTGGGCGATGAACAAATTGAACGACTGGTTGCATCAATTCAGCGCAGATTAGAGACGGAAACAGCCGATGATACTGTGACAAGTGTTCAGGTCGGTCAGATGGTGTCGGATTCTTTGTTGAATCTGGACCCAATCGCATTTGTACGCTTTTCTTCTGTTTATCGTAAGTTTTCGCGTATTTCTGATTTCAAGAAGATTATCGACCAGATTCCCGAGGATGCAGATGACGCAATTGTTTGTAAATTGCCAAAAACATCGCTGTTCTGATGATATAAGATGAAGAAAGTTTTCGCGATTTTTTTCGGATTAGTTTTTCCGCTGAATATTTTGGCGGCGGATTTGCCACAGATTTTATCTGATGTTGATGCTAGTTTGTATGAACAAGTTTTTGTGTTGCAGGATAAGGAAAAAATAAATACCGCGATTAACGTACAAAGTCAAATTGCTGATCCGTTGTTGATGAACGAGGTTTTGTATCAACGGTATATATCAGATACTTATCATACGCGTGGCAAGGAAATTGTTGCGTGGATGGAAAAATACTATGATATGCCGGGTGCAACGCGTATGGAAAAACTGGCCAAGATTAAAAAGACGACGGTTCGCAAGTCTCGTGTTCCAAATACTATATCGGGTTCCGAGTCTATTGAAACAGCGCAGTCTGAAACGTGGACTGCAAAAAAGTATTCTGGGTCTGCCGAGAAAAAGGTTAATGAATTTAAGCGGGCAATTCGTACCGGGTCAACCAAGGTGGCGCGTGAAATTCTGGAAAACAAGAGTTTCAAGAACAAATTGACAGAATCCGATTATGGTCGTTTGGCGGGGCGTCTGTCTTATATATATTACACAAATGGTGAAATGGAATTAGCCAAGAAATGGGGGTTTGTTGCGTCTGATGCGAATTCGGAATATGGTCTGTGGGCAATGGGGCTGTTGTATTTCAAGGAAGAAAATTATGTGGAATCGCAAAAGTATTTTAGTCGGATTCTGGATTTGCCACAGATAAATAATGCCCGCAAAACTGAGGCGGCTTTCTGGGCAGGACGTGCCGCGGATTTCAAGGGAGATCGTGAGGTTGCCAAGAAATATTGGCGTATTGCAGCAACACATCCAATGGCTTTTTATGGGGCTTTGTCAGCAACAATGTTGGGGCAGGTGCCAGAGTATGAATTCTTTGAACAAGATGTGACGGATGAAGATTTTGACGAGTTGCGCGAAACAAAATACGGTAAGGTGGCGTTGGCGTTATTGCAGATTGGACGCAAGGATAGGGCAGAAGAATACTTGAAATATTTAATTACTTCTAAATCGTCGGATAGATTGTTACATGCCGTAAATTCTGTTGCATCCGCATACGGGTTGCCGCGTGTTTCTATACAGTCGGCATCAGTTATCAAAGATCGAGGCATTTTGGAAATCGATGATGATATTATCTATTCGGCGCAATATCCTTTGCCGGACTGGGAACCATTGGGCGGTTGGTCAATTGATCGTGCGTTGCTGTTGGCGATTACCAAGCAGGAAAGTAATTTTCGTGTGTCCGCAAAGTCAGGTGCAGGCGCAAACGGGGTGATGCAATTGATGCCAAGTACTGCAAAACGTGTTGCGCGTGCGAATAAGTTGGATATAACCCAGATGGATATGTCAAATCCGGAACATAATATGTTCTTGGGACAACAATATATTGTTGATTTGTTGGGGCACGATAGGGTGGAAAATAGTATTATCAAAATGTTGGCAGCATATAATGCAGGTATGGGGACGATGGTAAAGTTTGAAAAGTCTTTTTATACATATGATCCGTTATTGTATATAGAGAGTTTCCCTGCGTATGAAACGCGCAGTTATATAAAGCGCGTTATGTCTAATTTGTGGTTGTATCGTGCGCGTTTGGGACAGCCTTTGACATCTATGGAAGAATTGGCGAATGGCAATTGGCCGTTGTATAATAGCGAAGATGAATATGTACAACAGCAAATTGCAGAACGTATGACAATATAAATGCCCCGCGATTGCGGGGATTATATTTAGGAATAAAAACAAGTTGACAAAATAAATTCCTGTGTTAATATTGGCGGCGGTAAAATAAAACAAAAGGATTTATTATGTCTAATTGTATGGGTATGAATTGTGCGCATATGGACGAAAAGTCTGGTAAGTGTACTTTTTCGGGTGTTTGTGTTGTTAAACAATATAGTTTGACAAATATGACATCTTTGAATTCTGTGTTAAGGGTTGAACCGGTT
>JBKSMY010000033.1:0-2244 GCA_046882065.1 Alphaproteobacteria bacterium
ATATGCTCGCGGCAACGTCTTCCTTGCGGGCACCCTGATTTAGCAGGGGCTGTATGTCTGTTTTCGCGAAAACGCCGCAGCGGGACGCTATGGGGTATATGCGCTCTGCTTTGAGGCTCAGTTCGTCGAGTTCTGTGGGCGTGATGTCCATAAGCGTGGCCATCTGGTCTATAAACGCGCCCGTGCCGCCAGCGCAGTTTCCGTTCATGCGTATATCAGCCTGCATATTCTTCCCGAAGAAAATCATCTTACTGTCTTCCCCGCCGATATCTATAAGCGTCTTTGTTTCAGGATATTTAACTTTCACCACATGAGAAGCCGCCACCACCTCCTGAATAAACGGCACTCCAAACCGCTCCGAAACACCCATGCCAGCCGAACCAGTCACCTGGATATGCACCTGCACATCTCCCAGCGCCGCTTTCAGCTTGCGCAACGCCTCGGTCAGTGCCTTAGACACATTTGCATGATGTCTGCTGTAATCAAAGAAAACGACATCGCCCAACGAGTCTGTCGCCACAATCTTCAACGTCGTCGAACCAGCGTCAAGTCCTATGCTATATTTTTTTTCGTTAATCATCAATCTTTATCTTTTCTAAACAATGTGCAAAGTTACTATTTTTTTCGTCCAATAAAAAAAATTACCGTCAGACCTTTTTCCGCATTTATTTAACTATTTTGGTCAAAAAGTCCTTTTACATTGCAAATGTTTCTACGGTCTCAATTTGCCAAGACAACATTCAGGCAACTAAAAAAAGGTATTGCCGATTCCACGTTCTGAATTTTGCCTCTGACACTCTTGAATCCAGCTTGCCCGTCCTGCTCATATTTCAAAACCACCTCGACTTATTTGCAGAAATAGCCATCAGAGCAAAGATACAGCGCACCGTACAGTCCTGAAATGTCTATTGCACGCTTAGTTTGAGCAAAATCAATTATGACGCGCTTTTGCCGCAGATACATTCCTAAAGCAACTCTGCAACTATGTTTTGAGAAACGCACAGAATTAGATTTGAAGCAAAAACGTAATGAAAATGTACTGTAAAAACGAAGCCCTAAAAAAATTGCAATTTTTCATCGAAAATATTTTGTAATTCAAAAATAATGCCTACCTTTGCAACGCAAAACGAAAAAGATGGTGCCATAGCTCAGTTGGTAGAGCAAAGGACTGAAAATCCTTGTGTCCCCGGTTCGATTCCTGGTGGCACCACAGAAAAGAGACCTTGAAAGGTCTCTTTTTTTGTTATTCTCCTAATTTCCAATGTCTTATCCGATATATAGAATGAGGAGGGCGGATATAAAACAGAGGAAGGCGATATATATATCCATTTCCCAATGAAAAAAATAGGGCGAAGGCGATTCGCCCCTACGATGATAAAATCTACAAATAGAGAATTATGACAAATAAATATAATCCAGATACTCATCACAGGCGAAGCATACGGTTGAAAGGTTACGACTATTCGCAGTCAGGCTTGTATTTCATAACCCTATGCGTTATTAACAAAATATGTATGTTTGGCAACGTTGTTGATGGCAAAATGCAATTAAATGACATGGGACAATTGGTTGAACAAGAATGGTTAAACACCATCAATATCCGCCACGATGATGTGCGTTTGCATAATTATATTGTTATGCCCAATCATTTTCATGCAATCATAGAAATCCGTAGGGGCGAATCGCATTCGCCCCAATCGCATTCATCACAATCGCATTCATCACAATCGCATTCATCACAACCACATTCGCCACAATCGCATTCGCCACAAACAATTAACGAAGGCAATATTAATAAAAACGATTCGCAACAACGGATAAAATCACCATCCAAAACGGTTGGAGCCATTGTTAGAGGTTTCAAAGGTGCTGTTTCTCGACAATTGGGATATACCGTTTGGCAACGCAATTATTATGAACATATAATACGAACAGACGAATCATACAAACACATATCAGATTATATAGAAAACAATCCAACAAAATGGCAATCCGATAAATTTTATTCCCCGTAGGGGCGAATCGCATTCGCCCAAATCGCATTAATCGCAATCAAATTCAACCCAAACAATTAACGAAGGCAATATTAATGAAAACAATCCAACCCAATGACAATCCGATGAATTATGTTCCCGTAGGGGCGAATCGCATTCGCCCAAATCGCATTCGCCCAAATAACCGATTCGCACCAACCCAAATTCGCACCAAATCAAATTCAACACAATCGAATTCAACACAAAAATA
>JBKSMY010000034.1:0-10336 GCA_046882065.1 Alphaproteobacteria bacterium
TTCGGCACGCAGGCTATCGGCCGTTGCCCAGTCACGGTTCGCCTTGGCCGCGGCGCGGGCGTCGGCCAGCGCAACAATTTCGGCCGGCGCGCTTTCATTTTCCAGCGCACGCAACTTTTGCGCCCGGTCAATGAATTGTAATCCCAACAGGTCGTCTGCAAAGCGCACCAATGCCAATTTAGTCGCGTCGTCAATATCGGCGGATTTAATAAATTCTTGGGTTAGAACCAGAACAGATGCGGTTTTCAGGTTGTCTGACATCGCCGTTAGCATATCGTCATGCCATTTAGCATAAACATCTTGGTTGATTGGTTCGCCGTCAGACGCCAACAAATCCGCCACGCGACGCGTTAGGTTCGCATAACTTTTTGCCGTTGCGTCCATGGTTTCCCATGAAAACGCCAATTGCGACTGATAATGACCCATGGCAACAAAATAGCGATATACCATTGGATCATAACCACGCGTACGAACGGCATCCATCCCCAGAAATTCGCCCTTGGACTTGGCCATTTTTTCGCCGGATTTATCCAGCAAGAAACTGTAATGCAACCATGTATTTACCCATGGCGCGCCAGTAATAGGTTCAGACTGTGCGATTTCATTGGCGTGATGAACACGGGACAAATCTTCGCCACCGGTATGAATATCAAAGTGATCGCCCAGTAATTTCATGCTCATCGCGCTGCATTCCGCATGCCAGCCTGGGAAACCAATACCCCAAGGACTGTCCCATTCCATCTGACGTTTTGTGTCCGTTGGCGAATATTTCCACAACGCAAAGTCGGACGGATTGCGTTTCGCATCATTAAAGCCAACACGCGCGCCCGCACGATTGCCTGACAACGTCCCCCCAGTCAATGCGCCATATGCCGCAAATTTTGAAGTATCATAGTAAATACCGTCGCCCGGGATTTCATATGTATAACCTAAATCCTGCAATTTCTGAACCAATTCAATTTGTTCCGCAATATAATCTGTCGCATGTGGCATAACCGTTGGCGCAATCATGTTCAAATCGTTAAAGTCGCGCAAAAATTCACCTTTGTAGAATTTTGCGATATCCCAAACAGATTTGTTGTCGCGGGCAGCCCCCTTTTCCATTTTGTCTTCACCAGAATCATCTTCGTCATTGGTCAGGTGGCCAACGTCTGTGATATTCATAATGTGGCGTACGTCATAACCATTCGCCAAAAACATGCGTTTCAAAAAGTCGTTATGTAAAAATGTGCGCAAATTGCCCAAATGAGTATAATGATAAACCGTTGGACCGCACGAATAGAAACCAACCTTGCCTTCGACCAATGGTTTGAATTCTTCCAGTTTGCGGGTTAGTGTATTATATAATCTAATCGTCATTGTGCGTGTCCTTTTCAGTTTAAGTATATTGAGATTTTAGAGATTGTGTGTTTGAAATGCAAACAAATTAAGTTTGTAGAAAAAGCAATTTAGCGACAACAGTAAAAATTGATAAAACGAATTGTCATATTTGTATTATGACATGGCACGTCGCAATAAGTCAAGACACAAAAAATTAAACCCGACAAAAGTCGGGTTGAATTTGTGGCGGGCGCAAAAGGACTGGACTCCCCTGCCCGTGGGGACGGGCGGGGGCATGCGTTATAATCAAAACCGAAGTCTGACACCAGCATTGAAAGATATCAATGTATTCGCAAATTCTGGGCCACCAGATTGTGTTGTTATGTCCATACCACCATACAACAGAGCCCAGGTCCACATATCATATTCTATACCCGCCCCAAAGGTATAAACCAAGGCATCTTTTAGCCCTAAACCTTCGAACCACAAACCGCCAGATTTCGCATAATCCATATAACCAACACCAAACTTGCCGTACAAATATGTTTTTTCCGCCATCTTGCGACCAACAAGTGTCTGCAATGAATACGTGCTGGATGTCAGATATATATGACCTATGTCTTCCAAAATATTGCCGATATTACTGTTATCATAAACATGTTTCAAATCTATCTCGTGTTCTAGCGAACTGGAATATGCCATACTGATTTGGGCAAACCACCGTGCATTATCTTTAAAATAGTATCTGGCGCCAAGTTCGGCATCAAACGTAAAATCATCGACAGAATAAAGAGCATCTTGAATCACATAATTATCTTCTGGCAATATTTTACCAACCAAAACATTATCATTTTTCCCGATCCAACCAGTCGCCCCCAGTCCAGCCACAAATGTCCAGCACCCACCCTGGTCAATTTTTTGTTGCTGGCGCAATAATTTGCTTTTGCGTTCGGCTTGTCTAATCTCTTTTTCTTTTTCGCGTTCAGCACGTTCGGTTGCACGTTGTTTTTCACGCTCGGCACGTTCCAATGCCTGTTGATTTTCGCGCGCTGCACGCTCAGCTGCACGGACTTTTTCGCGGGCGGCACGCTCTGATTCCCGTTGTTTTTCTGCGGCGATGCGTTCCTGTTCCGCCTGGTGTTCTGCGGCGGCGCGGACTTTTTCGCGGGCGGCACGCTCTGATTCCCGCTGTTTTTCGGCGGCGATGCGTTCCTGTTCCGCCTGGCGTTCTGCGGCGGCGCGGACTTTTTCGCGTTCGGCAGCGATGCGTTTGCGGGCCGCATTGACACCTTCGGCACAGTCGAATTCGATTACGTTCATATTATCATCAAAATCTGTGCAGATTTCTGCCCGTGCCACGGTCGGCATCAGCAAAGCCATACACAGTACGGATGTATAAATCTTGTTCATTATATCTCCCCGTCAATATTATTTAAATAAAGACAATAATCCGCCAGATTTCGGGGCGTCGCCACTGCTGCGACCAGCACCGGATTTTTGTAATTCTTTGACAACATCCGCGTCCATATCGGTTACAGATGTTATGTTGCCAGAATAGCCGTTCACAATAACCTGGGTTGTGCCGAACAGACATCTGTGACCAAAGCATAATACGCCGTTGCGAACAGTTGTGTATTGTGGAGCAACCAAGATGTCCGCATTTGCTTTGCTGACCGCGTCATACATCGCGCCCGCCGTACATTCAGGCGACGCAAAATTGCCGGCCGATGTTTGTAATTCTGGGCCGAACACCTGGCGTTCTGGGGCAGAATTAAACACCCATAATGTTGAAGAACATTTCGCAGTACCTGTTATTTTGTTTTCTGACACACTAATTTTTGCCTGTTTTGGGACAAATCTGATATCTGGGGCGTCGATTGTTGCACCGATGCGACCGGTATGATATGCGCCACATGCCGCCAACGCCAATGGTAATAACAAGATTGCTGATTTCATTTCTTTTCCTTTCCTTGATAAAGATTGATATGAGTGTCAATTAAAGAACACGAATATGATTATATTCTTTTTAATGTGTTGTGGCAACATATAAAACTGCCCGTGGGGACGGGCGGGGATACCCCTCTCCACTCGTGACGATTTGGGTGCGCGATGCTGCCCAAATCTACTCCGTATCGAACCTTGACGGTTCTCGTCCAACGTCCGCGGCAAAAATTAAACCCGACAAAAGTCGGGTTGAATTTGTGGCGGAGCGTATAGGACTCGAACCTATGGACCGAAAAATCCGGTCACAGATTAGCAATCTGCTGCATTACCACTCTGCCAACGCTCCGTGCAGGGGGTATTATATAGAAACACAAAAATAATTGCAAGTGTGAAATCATAAAAAAATCCCCACGGATGTGGGGAATTTATTTTTACTGGTTCATCGAACTGAAAAAGTCCGAATTTGTTTTTGTCAGACGCAGTTTGTCCAACAGGAACTCCATCGCCTCGAGTGTACCCATTGGGTTGATAATGCGGCGCAAGACATACATTTTCGACAGGATGTCTTTGCCCACCAACAGGTCTTCTTTGCGGGTGCCAGATTTTGTAATGTCAATCGCTGGATATACACGCTTGTCAGACAATTTTCTATCCAAAATAATTTCGCTGTTGCCAGTACCCTTGAATTCTTCAAAGATAACTTCGTCCATTTTGGAACCTGTATCGACCAATGCAGTCGCGATAATCGTCAATGAACCGCCACCTTCGATATTACGGGCGGCACCAAAGAAACGCTTTGGACGCTGCAATGCGTATGCGTCAACACCACCAGTCAAAACCTTGCCGCTGGATGGGACACAGGTATTATATGCGCGACCCAGACGGGTGATGGAATCCAACAGGATAACAACATCCTGGCCTGCTTCGACCAAACGCTTTGCCTTTTCGATTACCATTTCGGCAACCTGAATATGACGTGCCGCAGGTTCGTCGAATGTAGATGAAATAACCTCGCCCTTGACACTACGTTGCATGTCGGTCACTTCTTCGGGACGTTCGTCAATCAGCAAAACAATCAGTTTTACATCTGGGTAATTCGTCGCGATAGAATGCGCAATATTCTGCAACATAACCGTTTTACCGGTGCGCGGAGGCGCAACAATCAATGAACGCTGGCCTTTGCCCGTTGGGGAAATCAAATCGATAACGCGCGCAGACAGATTGCGACCCTTGTCCTTATCATCTGGCACTTCCATCTTTAATTGTTCATCTGGGTACAGTGGTGTCATGTCATCAAAAGACACACGATGTTTCAATTTTTCAGGATTGTCGCCGTTGACGCGTTCAATTGTTTCTAATGCGAAATAGCGTTCTGTTTCGGCGGCTGGGGCCTGAATCTGACCTTCGACATAGTCGCCGGTTTTCAAGCCGTATTTCTTAATCAACTGGGGCGACACATACAAATCGTCCGGCCCCGCCAGATAGTTTGATTCCGGTGCACGCAGGAAACCAAAACCGTCCTGCATACGTTCAAGCACACCATCACCAATCAATGTGACCTTTTTATCCGCCGCATAGACACGCATAACCGCAAAGCGCAGTTGCTGTACATTTAACTGGGACGGATTTTCAATTCCCATATCTTCTGCCATTTTCAGCAGTTGCTGTGGCGTTTTCGCCTTTAATTCGTTAATGTGCATAAATTGTCCTTTTGTGGAGATTTGGGCATCAGAATTGTGCCCCCTTACACAGTAATTGTAGTGCAAAGCATGTAAATGTCAAGTGTTTTCAATAAAAACACCCGCCGATTGGCGGGTGCAACATTCCAACAAACGAATATTAACGTTTGGAGAACTGAGTTGAACGACGAGCCTTGCGGAAACCGTAGTGCTTACGTTCTACAACGCGGCTGTCGCGTGTCAAGAAGCCAGCAGACTTCAACGCAGCGCGTAATTCTGGTTCAACCTTTTCCAATGCCTTGGAAATACCGTGCTTTACCGCACCGGCCTGACCAGACAAACCACCACCTTCGACCATCGCAACGATGTCGTATGATGTTTCACGTTTTGTTACGCCGAATGGCTGGGCGATAATCATCTGCAATACAGCGCGACGGAAGTATTCAGCCGCAGGTTTGCCGTTAACGATGACGTTACCCTTGCCCGGCATCAAATATACGCGTGCAACGGAATCTTTACGTTTGCCGGTTGCATATGTTGCGTCATTCAATTTTGGTGCAACAACTGGTGCCTTTTTGGCAGCAGTTTTCTTAACAGTCGCAGTCTTTTTAACTGTCTTGGTCGCTGTTTTCTTTGCTTCTGCCATTATTCGCCCCTTTTGTTTTTACGATTCAAGCCCGCGAAATCAATAACAACTGGTTTCTGTGCTTCGTGTTTGTGTTCTGCGCCTGCATAAACGTGCAGTTTTGTTAAACGCTGGTTCGCCAAAGCAACCGCTGTGCGACGACCCATCATGCGTTTTACAGCATTGAAAACCAATTTTTCTGGTTTTTCGCTGCGCATCTGACCCAATGTGCGAGATTTCAAAGAACCTGTCCACAAAGAATGCCAGAAGAAACGGTCTTTGTCAGCCTTGTGGCCAGACAATGCAACCTTGTCAGCATTGATAATGATAACATGATCACCACAATCCATGTTTGGTGTCCATGTTGGCTTGTGCTTGCCGCGCAGGATGTTTGCAGTATATGCCGCCAAACGACCCAGCGTGCAATCAGTTGCGTCAATCAGATACCATTTAGCATCCAATTCGCACTTTTTTAACGATTTTGTCGCTGCCATTTTTATTTTACCCTTGGTTTTATAAATTAAAGCGCGGCTATTATGCCCCAACCCCGCAGAAAAGTCAAGAAAAAATCATACGGTATTATTATACCGCACAAAACCACACTAAGAAACCCGCCATTCGGCGGGCTGTTCTTATTTCTGGACAAAGTGAACGCTGTATTGCGGTTTTTTGTCTGCGCCCAAGGCAGCACGAACCACCTTGTTCGTGGCAACCTGAACCGCGCGTATCAGATTGTTTTTATCTTTGCGTTCGGCCTTGGTCAGACCATCAATCGCGCGCGTAATTTCAATCTGAATTGAACGCTTCATGAATCCGGTTTCGTCCGTTTCAAAGATACCGGCACTGGAAACCTCAGGCGTGCCTTTTAAGAATCCGCGCTTGTCCACAGGCAGGGTCACAAACACCGCACCGTTCGATGCAATCTTTTTGCGGTTTTTATAAACCTGGTCGTTGGCGCTGCGTTCGGTTTCACCTTCCATGACGACATAACTGGTTTCAATTGTTTCGGCAACATATGGTTCTGCGCCATCAGACAACGCAACCATTTCACCATTGTGAACAACCATCATGTGCTTTGCACCACCGCGTTCCATCGCCATTTTACCATTCAACATTTCGTTGATGTAATCGCCGTGCATCGGGACAGACACCTGGGGATGAACCATGTCATAGAAACGTTCCAATTCCGGACGACCGGCGTGACCGCTGGCGTGCAAGTTATCTGTATCAAAGATTGTGTGTGTTTTTACACCCATACGCGCCAGTTTGTTGTACAAATACGAAACATCCTGTTCACGACCTGGAATAATAATTGCGCTGAACACAACCGTGTCAGTTGGTTGCAGTTTTAATTCTTTTACCTGGCCATGGCACAGACGTGTCAACATCGCAAACTTTTCACCCTGGGAGCCTGTCAAGAAAATCGCCTGTTTTTCCGCCGGCAGGTCTTTGATTTCGCTGTGCAGATATACGTCGTCTTTGTTGATATAACCAAACTTAATCCCCATTTCGCGGAATTCCGGCAGACCAACATATGGCACAGGATTTGGATTACTGCGTTCCTTGATGCACGCAATACGGCCGGCTGCATGAGCCGCTTCGGCAAACATTTTCATACGCGCCAAACTGCGTGAATACCCAGTCACCAATACACGACCCGGTGCGTTCTTCATAATTTCAGTCAAGGTTTCGCGAACCTGGGTTTCAGTAGTCTGCTTCGTCTGACGTGAAGAATTTGTAGAATCACACATACATGCCAACAATTTTGGATCAGAACCAATTGCCGCCAAGCGCGCGAAATCTGTTGGCGCTTCGATTGGAATATCATCATTAAATGTCCAGTCGCCCGTATGCAGGATTTTACCCGCATCCGTTTGAATGATTAACATCTGCGCTTCGGGTACGCTGTGTGTGACGTGGAATGTTTCAACTGTGAATGGATTCAAATCCAATGTCGCACCATTGTGATCAAATTCAACAATGTCTTTTTTGGGATCAAAATCCATTTCGATACCCGCAAATGTACGACGCAAAATTTCCGCAGGGAAACGTGTACAATAAATTGGCTTTCTGAATTTTGGCCATACATATTTCAATGCGCCGATGTGGTCTTCGTGGCCGTGTGTGATAATGAAACCAACTACGTCCTTTTTACGTTTTTCCAACCATGTTGTGTCGCAGTATTGAACGTCCCCTGCCCCGATTTCTTCGTCCAAGAAACCCATACCGCAATCTATAACCAAGTATTTGCCACGGTATTTATAGACATACATATTTTGACCGATGTGTTCCAATCCGCCCAATGCCATGAAATATATTTTGTCGTCGTTCGCATCCGTTTCATGTTTATTCATGCCACGAATTGCTTTTGGTGTTTTAGGCTTGTCGCCTTTTTTTGGTGTCGCTTTTTTTTCGCGTACTTTTACCATTTATAATCCTTTTGTTTAGTTTTACATTTGTGCAACCACCAAATTCATTACTAATAAAGAAATCATCTTTATTTGCAGTGAATCTGTGGTCACACGGCTTGGGTTTCCCCATGGTATTTTATTATCGATAATAAAGACATAGGGATTTATTCAAATCCAGACGTGAATATGTCTGAATACTCTCTCGCACCTGTTATATAATAGTGTATTTACACGCAAAATCAAGACAATAATAAAAAAATCCCCAAAATGGGGATTCTTTATTCTGTAACAGTTTCTTCGTCAGATTCCGCACTATCACGTTCTTCGACAGCGCGCGCAACGGATTCAATTTGCAACAATTGATTTTCTAATGCTGCACGTTCGGACGATTTATAGCCTGTTTCTGCCTCTGGCTCGACAGTCGCGGTAGACTCGGCAGGTTTTTTAGTAGCAGAAATCGCAGGATTTATCAGGTTGTTATAAATTTCTATCGCCTGGTGAGTACCCGCCATATCGCGTGCCAACAATTTATTTTCAGGCCCCGGGAAAAACCAATCATCCAATTTAACCGCCGTGATTTGCATTATTGGACGTGTACGCGACTGGGCCAACCATTTTGGCAAAAATGGCGTATCCGAATAATACCACAACGCCCCCCAATAAAATATGCCCATCACAACAATACCGCGGATAATACCAAAGATTACCCCCAGCGTCTTGTCGGTGACGTTCATAATACTGTCCTGGATTTTATCACGCAGTTTCTGGTTCAAAAAGCCAACCAGCATCAATAACGCGAAAAATACAATAAAATAGGACGCAACCAATGTGCCAACCGTTGATTCTGACAAATCAAACCAGGATTGTAATAATTTATCCAACCATGGTGACGCAAAACGCGCAGAAACAGCCGCAACAACCCATGACAAGGTCGCAATTGTTTCATACACACCGCCACGGATTGTCGCCCAAATTGTGGACGCCAGTACGACGCCCATATATACATAATCAAGTGCCGTTAAATCAAACATTTTTGTTCCGAGTTATGTGATTATTTTTTGTTGTCCTTGCGTACCAAAACATAGCCCAAGCCCGCAACCAAAACAATCAACAGACCCCAAAACCAAACTGTGCTGCCGCCATTTTCATTTTTTTTTACAGTATCTTCGACTTCTGCAACCTGGGCCGCCGCTGCGTTATATTCAACAACAGCATTTGCACGGTCTGAGTGTTCAGACTTGAACTTTTCTGCGTCAGATTCCATCGCCGCTTTGTTTTCAGCCGCAACAGCCTTTTGTTCGTCAGTCAAATCGGCTGCAACGTATCCACGCAATGTGTCCTGCATAAAGTCTGCATAACCCTGTTCACATTTGTCGCCAATTACCATAACAGGCACGCCGCCAGATTCAAATTCACATTTTTTTAACGCTTCTTGGAACATTGGCAGGTTTGCCTGGTCCATAACGTTAACTGCAGTTACCTTTAATTCTGGGTATTCGTATACCAATGTGTTGGAAATAAAGTCGCGCGCATGATGACAATGCGGACAAGATGGTGAATAATAAATTGTAATATCTGCTGCAGATGCCGCACCAACAAAAGTTAAACCCAAGACTGCTGATAAAAATGATAATTTTTTCATATTAATACTCCTTTCACTGGTTCGATTATAGAAAATATTTTTATACACACGCAAGCAGTTTTTAATAAATCTTTCCTGTTGCGTAAACAAAAAAGAACTTGCAACCTGAAACATAAAACCCAAGGAGTTTTTTATGTTCACAATTACACAATTTCCATTGCCGTATTCAACAGATGCATTAGCCCCATATATTTCCCAAGAAACAATTGAAACGCATCATGGGAAACATGTGGCAGGCTATATTGATAACCTGAATAAACTGATTGCAAACACGCCATATGAATCTGTTTCCCTGATGGACATAATTCAAGAATCCGCAGGCAAACCAGAAGAACAAAAAATATTTAATAACGCTGCGCAAATTTATAATCATGATTTTTTCTTTCATGGAATGTGCCCAGAATGCACAGCACAAATACCAAATGAAATTGTCGAACAATTTGGCAGCGCAGAAAACTTTAAGAAACAGTTCAAAGACGCGGCAACCAGTGTTTTCGGCAGCGGTTATACATGGCTGGTGCGCGACGGCGATGTGTTGCGCATTATAAATACCGCAAATGCAGATACACCAATTGTGCATAACATGAAGCCAATATTAAATCTGGATGTATGGGAACACGCATACTATTTGGATTATAAAAACAAGCGCGCAGATTTTATTGATTCCTTTTTGGAGAATCTGGTGGATTGGAATTTCGTCGCAGAAAATTTGAAG
>JBKSMY010000035.1:0-4017 GCA_046882065.1 Alphaproteobacteria bacterium
TACGACTATTTTTCTATTAATCTAGAAACATATTTTATGGCATTTGGCTTTGATATTTACGGATATTACAATATAACAAAAGAATTTGATTTCTTTACCACATTCGGTGTTGCGAACTACAAGACATATAATAAATACACATATATTGACAGCCTAATAAAAACATCTGAAAAAACTGACGAAAATGATGTCAGCACTCGCCTAGGAATTGGTCTAATGTACACCTTTCCTGATGACAACATATCAGCCCTGATTCGATATCAATACACACCAATTAACAATGAATTCATACAAACGATATCTGATTTTTCATTTGGCATACGATACACATTCTAGAAAAAAAAATCCCCAGATTTGGGGATTTTATTTATTACATTTTTTCAATTCTGCGCCAGATTCCATTCTATCAATTTGCTTATTTTTTATTTCCACATCTGCAAATATTTTTTGTTTTACCAACACAACATCTGGGTGTGATTGTAATTGTCTGTTCATATCATCAACAACCACATCCACCATATCGCGCGACTTAACAAAACGTGGCATAACAGACTGTGCCGCACTATAAACAGATTTTTGTAATTCGCCCTTAAAATCATCTATCACAGACAAATAAGTTTTTATATGCTTATCTTCATGTTCCAACACTGCATTATATTCGCACGACCCTGGTGTATTACGAACATCAACATTTACAACAAAATCATTATATCCCACAACCACATTAACAGATTTTAATCCTACACAAAAACCGCCATCAACCGACACAATATCAGCATCTATCTGATAATTATCAACCATTGTTGCAACGACATTACCATGTAATCTGTCCATTTCGCGACGTGGCTGAACGACAGTCTTATTCCAATCTGGTGTGTTAATATAAATGGCTGGTAATTTTTTATATGCCACGCAATCCGCGGCAAAACACGTTCCTAAAAACAAAGCAGAACATCCCAGGACTAATGACAACCCCAATCTATGCATCAATCCATTGCCCCTTGTTTTTTCAGGTATTCATTAACAAAGTTATTACCATACATCTTATACAATTCTTCGGCCAACAATACCGACGAACGTCCAGATTCAAACAATCGCAATAAATTGCCTAATCCACCAAGTTCTGTATTCAGAATAACAGATTCCCCATTAACAGGTCGCGACAACAACACCGCGCGTTTCAGATTTGGATATGCCTTACCTTGGATAAACGCCATTTCCAGCGGATTCAAATTCCAATGTGCATAATCTGACGCATCGGCGGCAGGATTTCTGAAAAACATAACAGTCTGTGCCTGACCACGCACAACATCACCAACCCCTAATTTATCAAGAACATTTGCACGTTGGAACGCAACCATATACGCCTGACGATTTTTACGTCCTTCTTGTAAACCAGTGATAAAGTTATCACGGAACATTTTGTTTTCCAGCATTGGTGCTGTTTCGTCAATCATAATCAACGACGGATTTCCACCCGACACAGTTATATTATTGATTCTGTGCAAGATATAAGAAATAACCGCTGGCGATAAAACTTCGTCCTGTAAAATATCTGTAAAATCGAACGTTGTTAATCTTGAATGTAAATCCAATGTATCAGACACTTCGTTAAACATGTCGCCATATTGCAACGGGTCGACCCACTTTTTAAGTGCAGACCGCATATTCCCAGACGAAGAAAAACAACTTTCCCACAGATTTTTCAACATTCTGTCTTTATCTGATAAATAGTCAAAGTTCACCGACACCGCGCGTGCGATTTCATCTGCCGACGCGGCATCACTTTGCCCTGAAATAATCGCGAACCACCTGCGCAGGAACGCACGATTTGCCGCCGTATCTGGCATTTTCAGCGGATTCAAATGTGTCAAGAAACTCTGTTCCATTGGGTCTGAATTTTTCTCTTTCCCCTGCATGGTGATATACTTACCCCCCGCAGCCAAGGTAAAGATTTCCGCCCCTTTATTTCTATCAAAGAAAAACGCTTTTAACTTTGGATGACGCAAACTTTGCGCAATCAAGAACGAGAACAACGTCGTCTTACCACCACCTGTTGGCCCAATTGTCAACGTATGTCCAACGGCGGCCGGCTTGTCCGACACATGGAATTGGAATTGATACGGTGTCCCCTGGGCGGTTGGGAACACAACCAATGGCCCCGGCCCCCAGTCTGAATTTTCAACACCACGCGGTTGCGTTGACATTGGAATTGAAATCGCCGCCGCACGAGACAACAATTTGAAACTGCGCGGAAATACATTAAATCCTGGGATTTGCGCAAACCAAGAAACTTTGGACGCAAACGTTTCAACAACCGGAGAAATACCGAACTGAGCCGCTATCTTTTTAAATTCATCAACAGATTTTTGTAATTCTTCACGCGTCGCCCCAAACATCACAAACAATGGGTAATAGTCAACCAAACTCTGATTACCACTCAGATTTTCATCCATAGCAACTTGCGCCTCAGAAATTTGTATTTCTGTTGAATCACGTCTGTCATCATCCGCGGTTGAACGCTTTTTACGAATAGTACTTTCAACATCTGCCGCCCCCATGATATGAAAACCATTCATAGTAATCATTTCGGTCTGAATTGTTGAAACACTATCAAAAAATTCTTCATCCAGAAAATCTGGTGAAATCTTAAAAGACAAACACGCTGCAAAAGACTGTTCATTACCACTTATATATCTAATAACACCATCACGCAAAAATTCCACATCATCAACAGTTGTTAATTTTGCAATATTATTATCTGCATATTTTGGTGTTGGCTTTGAAATTGGCGACAAAATACGTCCAAAGAAACGTGCCATATTATCTGGGCTATTATTTTTCAAAACTTGTGGTTTATATGCCGCCAGAATAGATTCTATATAATTACCATATTGATTTAATTTAGCGCGCGCATCCATTCCCCCAACAGACAAAACAATATAATAATTGTTCAAGAATATTTTTAACCCCTGACCGCGCCATTTATTATAAATACGCTGTAATGTTGGCTGATCAAATTCATAGTTTGTATTTTCATCGGCTGCATCACGCACCATATAGAAACGCAAAACCACATTTGGGTCACGAATCTGATTAAACAATTGCGCCCGCAAATCCAAGAATTTTTCTTTTGTTGCATCATCTTGCATACTGGTCTGCACACCTGCGACGCGATAAACACGAATTAAACTGCCATCGGTCAGTTGCATAGAATTATCACTATATACCGTGCCGAATGGCAAATAGTTTGAATATTTTGCATAACCAAACTTTGGGAAAACTTTCCGTGTCAGCACCGGCACATACATCATCAGCACCAAGAACAAACCCAGCGACGCCAACACCAGAACCATCAACGTAATTGGGAATCCGCTGCCTACAAAGTATTCAAAAAAACCGTTCAAATTTTCCATCATGCTGCTAACTTCCCTGGTATTTTACGTTTTAACAATTGAATTTTTGCGGTAATAATCTGTCCCAATTGCGGATCACGTTTTGAATAAATCGCCATAATTGAATGAACGATAATCACCGACACTAAAAAGAATATTGGATTTACCGGATTTGCCCCTTTGGTAACAATCAAAGAAGCAACGAACAAAACAATCCAAATCAGGAATTGAATAACAAAATTTAACACGGCCAACGAATAAGGCACATAAAAAATATGCGCCGGATTTGCCAATGCTTTTAATACCTGCTGTTTCATTCTCTGTCCGTCCTGTTGATAATTATAACAATTTCAACAATTTTCAACAAGCACAAAAAGCCCCCACCCTAAATTTGTTAAAACTGTTGAAAACACATGTTTTTTTTAACTGTTAATTATTTTTTGAAATTTTCAACAATTTTACAAAAAAGCCGGGAAAACCCGGTAAATTATTGTTGAAAACCTGTTAATAAAAAACTAAAAACTTTTTTCAACAATTTCAACGCCCCCTACTACAACAACTAAATAAATAATATATTATTTGATTTTTGAAAAAATACGTTTATAATTGCCCTGTAAAAAGG
>JBKSMY010000036.1:0-9718 GCA_046882065.1 Alphaproteobacteria bacterium
ACCGCCACTGCAGATTTCTGCACCATTCAACACCATATCGAACTGTGCCGCCTTGATTTCCAATGGATTCTTCGTATTCAATTCTTCCAACGTTGCCATTGGGAACGAGAAAGGATTGTGTGTAAATGCGATACCTGTTGGCAAAGATTTTTTCCCATATATAATTTTTGGCATAAAAAAGTAAGAGAGAGAATATGCACAAAAATATAAATCAATTATGCGATTTGCTGGGACTGAATCAATATCAAAGTGGTAAGTTAAAAATGCATAGTGAACGATATGATTTTTCACGCCTGGAACAGCGGGGTGGGGTGCTGTATGCGCCGTATGCAACGCGTGGGGTGTGGCAATTTATAGAAAAGTTATTGTTCGGTGTGCGTGCAGATTTAATTGGAAAAAATACAATGCTGTTGCGCGCGCGACGTGGTATTCAGTTCTGCGCAAATGGTTATCATTGCGTTCGTGCAGGTCGATATACATACTATGCAGACGCAACAGGGCGTGTAATTTCACGTCATGAATTTTTGGCAAATAAATCAAATTAAAATTTGTCGTGCGTTTTTACAAATGCGCGCATAAAGCCAGGGTCAATTTGACGCATTATGTCGGACAGGGAATATGAACGTGTGTTGTCGGGCATTATGCTGAGTTGTAATGTCGCAGGTGCAGGTGCTGTTCCGCGTAATGTTAAATCAAATTCAGCCGTCATATAACCGTCTGTTATCGCAAAACCGCCAATCCCATCGGTGTGGCGCATGGATATTTTGGCAGGCTGGGTCGTGATAAAATTACCGCGTTCATAGTCGCCAATAATTTGCATTTGTTTTAGTTTCGTTTCGCCTGTTGTTAATGCGCGCGCTAAGGCGTATTCTGCGTTTAATGATGTTATGTTTTCTGCAGATGCATAGAATTCATCAAAGCCAAAGCCTGATATAACACCGCCGTTAAATGTTAAGTCCAGGTCCCCGCGTAGATTGTAATAAATGTCGTGGGCGATTTGTCCGTTTGTGGTCAAGGCAATTTGCCCAGTTATCATTGTGTCGCGAATGTTTAATGGCATGTGGTCTGATAGCAACCAGCCGTTAATCATAAATCGATTAAGTTGGGCAAATATTTCATAGTTTGTTTTATCGCGTTCTATTGTTGCCAGCATGTTTCCACGGTCTGTGTCCATAATTGAAAATGTCTGTGCGTTAGGTTTTAATGAGTACACAAAATTCTTGTATTCGTTTCCATTGTATATCATGCGCTCGGCAGATAGAGCAATGCTTGCCGGGATGTTAAATAATATCATCAGCGGTTCATTGGTTCTGAATTCTAGTTCAGCATAGTTGTCAATGAATGCCTGATTTTTGAATGTGTCAATGGATAGCAAAGGTGTATGTAATGTGATGGATGTGTCAGATGCGCTGCCTGTGAATTCGTGATCGTTTATGTTCAGTGTCAGATTTGAGATTTTTCCATCTTGATAAAATCCAGAAACGGTATATTTAGAATCGTTAATTGATTGCAGGTCAATATTTGGAAACCAGGCCTTGAAACTGTTGCCGGTCAAATAGAAATAATTGTCGTATTGCGATAGTTGCCAGTTGCCACTGTATGGTGTAAAGGTCAGCATACCGCCATGCCATGCAAAATCGCCGTGGTCTGATTTCATAAAGTCGGGCAGGAATGGAATGTTTGCACCCATGAATTCCAACGTTTTGTTTTTGGCAAAATTATATGAAACAGATGTCTTGTTCCCGTTTATTTCATAGGTGCCGCCTATGTCTGAAAATTGAAACGAAACGCGTCCGTGTGTGCCAAATTTTTTTAGGTCGGCCAGAATTTTGTCTGGGTTTGGCATTGGTGTGTCTGACAGGACGGTGATGTCAAATTTATCGCCATCTACGAATATGCTGCCAGATATGTCCCCGTATGAAAACATGGAACAATTCCATTTCTTAGGCGTGCCGGAAAATAGGCACATGGAATTTATTCCATCAATCGGCATGAAAATCATTATGTTGTTTGCGCCATCCGCAGAAATTGTGCCGCCCGTTATAGCGATGTCGTCAACAACCACATTCGCAATTTGTAATATATCGGATTCGCCAGTTGCCTGGATTCGAAGGTGTTTGAATGTGTGTTTGCCAAATTTCAGATTTCCATAAAAATCAATGTTTAGGTTTGTTTTCTGAATTAACTTTCCAGGCTTTGTCAGGAAAGAAAAATCGTAATCTATATCTTCGGATACCAGTTGAATGTTTTTTTCGCCAGTTGGAGAAACTTCGATATTGCCCGAGATATGGTCAGTAATAATGTTTGTTAATTTGTAGCCTTTGCCACCATCCCATTCAAAATTTGCAGTCAGTTTTATCGGTTTCTTTGCGCGTGGTGCATCAAAGCCAAACCAGGCGTTTAAGTCTTCTGTTTTAATCGAAATGTGTCCGCGGACTGTGCCGTCAGAGTACATTTGCCCGGTTATGTCTAAATTGTTGTTCTTGTTTTTAATGTTGAATGTGTCGCCGGTAAATTCAACGTCGTATTTGTGATTGTCTGTGCGGATGATGCCGTGAAATTCTCCGTTTGAAAATTCTGCACGAACGATGTGAAAATTGCGACCCATAAATTCAATGTTACTGTTGTAAATCTTAATCGTGTGATTGAAATTTGCAGATGCTAGTTTGTCAATTTGTATGTCGGCATCGTAAACAACAACGGCGTTCTTTAATTTTGCGTTTTCAATATCAAAAAAACTGGTGAATGGTATTGATAACATTACACTGCCAATTCGTGCAGTCGGAACAACAACATCATGGGCAACGATTGTTGCACCGCCGATTAAACTGAAACGAATGTCGCCATTCAATTTCGCCGGTACAGCCATTTGTTCATAGATGGATTTTTCAATCGCAGGGCGAAAGCGATTCAATGTTATCATAGGCGGAACAATAATAATCGCCAATGCAATCGCGCCGATAATGCCCATCAGCGTCCAGAATATTCTGCGTTTATACCTGGGTTTTAATGCCATTCTCTCTTTCCTTGTATTTTCATTATAATGGATTATATTTAAGATTGTGAATAAAAAAATGAAACGAGCCGAATTTTATCTTGAAAGTGCTTATAAACCCATGGGCGACCAGCCAACAGCAATTGCTGAATTGGTCGATGGGGTGAATGATGGTAAGCAATCCCAGGTATTGTTGGGGGTGACGGGGTCAGGTAAGACATTTACAATGGCAAATGTTATTGCAAAACTGGGGCGACCTGCGTTGATTATGGCACCTAATAAAATTCTGGCAGCACAGTTATATACGGAAATGAAGTCGTTCTTTCCAAGGAACCATGTTGAGTATTTTGTGTCGTACTATGATTATTATCAGCCCGAGGCTTATATGCCAACAACTGATACATATATCGACAAGGATGCGTCTATAAACGAACAGTTGGACCGTATGCGCCACAGTGCAACGCGCGCCATGCTGGAAGAACGTGATGTTGTTGTGGTGTCATCTGTATCGTCTATCTATGGTATGGGATCGCCTGAACAATACGCCGGGATGAAGGTTGTGTTAAAGGCGGGCGATATGATGTCTATGCGTGATGTTATGCGGGCGTTGGTCGATATTCAATATAAGCGTAATGATACAAGTTTTGAACGCGGTACATTTCGTGTGCGTGGTGATACGTTGGATTTGTTCCCATCACATGCCCAAGACAGAGGATGGAAATTGTCGTTCTGGGGGGATGAAATTGAAGAGATTTGGGAATTTGATACCCTGACAGGCGCAAAACTGAAAAAGTTAGAAAGAATTGCGGTTTATCCAAATACGCACTATGCAACCCCAATGCCAAGTGTGCTGCAGGCGATAAATCAGATACGCGCCGACTTGAAAGAACGTTTGGCGTATTTCCATGAAAATATGAAGTATATAGAAGAACAACGTTTGTGGGAACGTGTGAACTTTGATATTGAAATGATGGAAAGCACAGGAACGTGTCGTGGGGTCGAAAATTATTCAAGGTATCTATCGGGGCGGTTGCCTGGACAGCTACCACCAACGTTGTTTGAATATCTGCCAAATGATGCAGTTTTATTTATTGATGAAAGTCATGTGACTGTGCCGCAAATCGGCGCAATGAGTCGCGGTGACCGTGCGCGCAAGGAAACGCTGGCCCAGTATGGGTTCCGATTGCCAGCATGCGTTGATAATCGGCCGTTGACGTTTGACGAATGGGACAATTTACGTCCGCAGACAATATTTGTTTCTGCAACACCTGCCGAGTGGGAATTAAGTCAATCAGGTGGGGTTGTGTCTGAACAGGTTATTAGACCGACAGGCTTGCTGGATCCTGTGTGCGAAGTGCGCCCAACAGAACATCAGGTGGATGATTTGTTGAGTCAGATTAAGCAGACGTCAGGGCGCGTGTTGGTGACCACATTAACAAAAAAAATGGCTGAACAGTTGACCGATTACCTTAACGAAAATGGGGTAAAGGCACGGTATCTGCACAGTGATATTGAAACGTTGGAACGTATTGAATTGTTGCGCGAGTTGCGTATGGGAAAATTTGATGTTCTGGTTGGTATCAATTTGCTGCGCGAAGGGTTGGATGTGCCAGAATGCGAATTGGTCGCAATTATGGATGCGGACAAAGAAGGATTCTTGCGTTCGACGCGTTCATTGATTCAGACGATTGGACGTGCTGCGCGTAATGCAAATGGGCGTGTGATTTTATATGCTGATAAAATTACAGATTCTATGCGGGCTGCGCTGGATGAAACGGCACGTCGCCGTGAAAAACAGATGGCATATAATGCCGAACATGGTATTACGCCGACAACTGTCACCAAGGCAATTTTTGCCGAGGTTGGCGAAAAACAAGAAAAGACTGACAAAGCACGCAGATTTGTGTATGATAAATCGGGCGGTGTGATGGATGCAGATTCAATCCGACGGGAAATTAAAAAGTTGACCCAACAGATGCACAAGGCAGCCGAGGATTTAGAATTTGAGCGCGCAGCGGAAATTCGCGATGCCATTCATAAACTGGAAGACGATTTGTTATTGGTGGAATAAGATGAAAGAATATATATTGAAAAATGTTGAAGAAATGCATGCGTGGGCGCGGGATTTGGCAGGCAAATTAAGTGCGCCATGCGTTGTTGCGTTGCATGGTGATTTGGGTATGGGTAAATCTGAAATTGCGCGTTGTGTTATTCAGACCCTGCGTGGGGCGGATACTGTTGTCCCAAGTCCGACTTTTACCATTGTGCAATCGTATGATGGAATTTCGCATTTCGATTTATATCGTGTAGAAGATGTGTCTGAATTAACAGAAATTGGTTTGGTGCATGCTATGGAAAATGATATTACTTTGATTGAATGGCCAGAAATCGCAGCGGAAATGTTGCCAGATGACACAATTCATGTTTATATCAGTCAATATGGCGATGGACGCAAGGTAGAGATAATGTAATGGGCCGGTTTTCCGGTCTTTTTATTTATTTTTGTATGGGGTTTGAATGGGAGGTCTTTTTGTGATATAATTGTGCGTATGAAACGTTCTATATGGTTTTGGTTGTGTTTTGTTGTTTCCGTAATTTTAGCGGTCTATTTTGCGTCCCGTATTATTATGGTTGGAATGGGACACGGTAATATTTCGCAGGTGCGTAATATTTCAATTACTGCTGATAAAAATAACAAGGATTTATCTGCGCTGAAAATGGCGGCGACGGTTGCGCGGGGAACGCGGTCTTATGCCGTTGATTTGGACGCATTGAATGCGCGTGTTGGGGCGGTGCCGGGTGTGAAAAAGTCTGCGGTGCGTCGTTTGCCAAATGGAAATTTAGCGGTGCGGGTGTCTATGTACACGGCGGTGGCGTTGTGGACAGATGGGGAACATTTTTACCCGTTGTCTGCGGATGGGACAATTGTAAATAAACCAACAGATGTGCGTGACGCAGGTAATGTGGTGTTCCGTGGTGTGGTGCCAGATGATATTGATGAAATTACCAAGGCTGCACATAATTTGGTGGGAATACTGGATTATCTGGAATGGATTGAAAACAGACGTTGGAATTTACATACATTTGGGGGTATCACCGTTCTGTTGCCAGAACAAAATCCAATTGATGCAATTGGGATGCTGGTGTCAATGAATAATAATTATCAGATTTTGAAGCGTGATATAAGCGTGATAGATATGCGTGATGCTTCGCGAATATTGGTAAAGTAAAGATATGAATTTGTTCGATTCATCTTTTCTGTGTCTGGATATTGGCACGCATGGTGTGCGTGGTATTGCGCATCGTGTGCGTAGCGCAAGAATTGATAAGTCTGCGTTCTTTTCGATGGACAGTTATGATACTGTTTTTGCGATTAAGTCCGTTGTTGATGAATTGGAAAAGCAAATTGGTTCCCATTTTGATAGTGCCTATGTCACGGGTAATTTCGGCACATCAAAATATGAAATGTGTGCTAAAAGTACTGTTTGGGGTGGGGAACATAAGATTACGACGACAGATATCAGAAATCAGATTTCACAAATTAAACCTGATGAAGGTTTCTTTCCAATGCATATTGTGCCATTGCGGTATGATGCACCCCAGGCGCGAAACATGGTGTCGCCCGTGGGACATGTTGATAGACAACTGATTTCTGCGTTCGGGGTAATTTATTATTCGCGTGATGGGGTGGATGCAGTATTTGAAAAATTGCGTGGCGCGCATATCCAGGCAGACGCAATGTATGACCCACAGTTTGTACAAAACGCTATGGTACGCGCGGAAAAACAAAATACATTGTTTATCGATTTTGGCGCCCAATTTACAAGTGCGTCTATATGGACGGATCGTGGCCCGGTATGGCATACGAAAATAGAAAAGGGCGGTACGGATATTACGCGCGCGATTGTCGAAAAATTAAATATAGATTTTGATTCTGCCGATCGGATTAAGTGTGCGGTGGCGTCTTTGGTGCCAAAAGAAATGGATAGATTTGCGCCGGCTGATCGTGCATATGATTTTTCGCGCGGGGATGTAAATGATATTGTGTTGCCGATATTGGTGGATATTATCGGACAACTGAAAGATCAATGTTTGCCATCGTTTACTAAATACAGACCAACCAAGATTGTTTTGTCTGGTGGTGGGGCCGAGATTGAAGGACTGCGTGATTTTATAGAAAATGCTTTTGCTGTTATGACAGAGGCGCTGTCTACAGATGCGACAGTGCGTGCGTTGTCTGATTATGTTTGGAATGGGGAAGCACTTCATCGCCAAAGTTATATTTCGCGACATGAACGTTGGGCGCGGCGTACAAGTTGGGTTGGAAAAATTTTCCATCGTAAACCCAAGAAAGTTCAAAGGTTTGTTCCGATTTTGCCCAGCAGTTTGTGCTTTGATATGCGACGCGCAGAGACATATTCGCTGTTTCAGTCAGGCGGGATTTCCATGATTCATGTTGATATTATGGATGGGTTCTATGTAGATAGAATTGCCGGTGGTATTGACGAGTTAAAGAATATTCGTGCACGAACTAATGCTCATTTACATGTGCATTTGATGACGGAAAGCCCGGTTGTTTGGGCGGCAGATGCAATTGCGGCGGGCGCAGATACGGTGATACTGTCAACTAATACGTCTGGATTCAAGACGGCGTTGCGTAATGTTCGTGCCACGGGACGTCGTGTTGGGGTGGCGCTGCATCCGGATTCAAATGTTGCATTGTTGAAACCTGTGTTGCGCGATATTGACGAGGTTATGGTTATGTCTGTTGCACCGGGGGCGGCGGGGCAGGCCTTTGACCCAGGGGCGTTGCACAAGATTTCGGTGTTGGCTGGGACACGCAAAAAGTATGGGTTGAAATTTATAATTTCTGTTGATGGCGGAATTAACGAAAAAACAGCACAGTTGTGCTGGGATGCGGGGGCGGATTTGTTGGTGTCGGGTTCTTATTTGGCCCAGGCGTCTGATTTTCCTTTGGCGGTGCAAAGTTTGCTACGAAAGGCAGGAGTGTAAAAATCTGTTTGTAAAAGTTAGTAAAAATATGTACAATATAAGAAAGTAGGATTTGTAATGTTAAAACAATTTATTATTTCTGTTTTTGTTGTGTTGGGATGTGTCTGTGCGGCGGATGCAGGCTTTACGTCATGTGGGCCGGGCTATGTGTTGGTTGAGTCGCGTAAGAAAATCGATGGAATCCCCAGTGCAGAGTGTCAGAAGTTGTGGTGTCGTGATTTGGAAAATGGCAAGGTAATGGGCGCAGGTGATAAACCAAATAGTGGATATAAAGCAACCAGTACAGCAGTTGAACTGTGCGACGTAAATGAAAATTGTGTAGAATGCTGGGGTGAACGTAAATGGTGCGGTGGCGAAGTGCCAGGCCTGTGGAACCCAGAATATGGTGCCTATACGCGTGGGGGGGATAATGCGACGTATTTGTCTTATCAAAAAGGATCTTGCTTTGCGTGGCGTTTAGAAAAACCAGATTGTGATGCAGGTATGTCTGCAATTTTGCAAGACGGTAAGTGGATTTGCGTAAAAGAAGTCAATAAGTCAGAAGCAGCGCGTGCGTCGACATTGCGCAGAACAGGGGCAATTAAGCGAATTGGACGCTGATAAGATTTTATCCCGGATGATTTCCGGGATTTTTTTTGGTCAAAAGTTTGTTTTTCTGGTTTTTTTGTGGTATAATGCATGGGTATAGAGAGAATGGCAACCGTAAAAGGGTATCCATAATGCCAAGTAAAAAACTTGATTTTAAGACAGGACAGTATGTTGTTTATCCAACCCAGGGTGTTGGTAAACTGTTGCGTATAGAAGAACAAACAATTGCCGGACAAAAGATAAAAATGCTGGTGATTGATTTTGAACGGAATCATATGACGCTGCGTGTGCCGATGGAACGTGCAGAAATTTCAGGATTGCGACCGCTGACAAGTGCCAAGAAAATGGACGAAGCAATCGCCAGCGCCAAAGGTAAGGCGGGTGCCAAGCGTATGATTTGGGCGCGTCGTGCGGCGCAGTATGAAGAAAATATTAACTCGGGCGATCCAATGAAGTTGGCCGAGGTTGTACGCGATCTGCAACGGCGCAGCGCGGCAGATACTATGACGTTTTCTGCGCGTCAGTTGTATTTGCGTGCGTTGGAACGCATGGCCCAGGAATTTGCTGTTTTGCACAAGATTGACCTGGATGCAGCGTCTGATAAAATTGAAGATATTTTGGGGATTCCAAAAGAAATCGATTTGAATGCCGTTGAATCTGATGACGAAGAAGATATAGAAGAAGAATCTTAAAAAATCCCACCGTATGGTGGGTTTTTTGTTATTTTATTATTGCAAAAATTTATTGGGTGGGTATAATTGCGGGTGCAATTGGGGTGTCGTCTAATGGTAGGACAAGAGATTTTGGTTCTCTTTATCATGGTTCGAATCCGTGCGCCCCAACCACACTTCGCCTCTACGAGGCTTCGTGTGGCAGGCCACACAAGGCGAGAAGCATAGGCGAAGTAGTGTCGCCCGAAGTTTTAACGAAGGGGGACTTATAAATGTTTTATGTCTATCTTATAAAAAGCATTTCCCATCCAGAACAAAAATACATCGGCCAAACAGATGATTTGAAACGACGATTAAAGCAACATAATGCGGGATATTCAATACATACGGCAAAATATAAACCTTGGGAATTGGTAAATTATTTTGCGTTTAGTTCCAAAAACGCTGCATT
>JBKSMY010000037.1:0-19157 GCA_046882065.1 Alphaproteobacteria bacterium
GCATCTCATGTAGCGTCTGTACACTACGATGCCCGAATTGTTTTTATCTAAATCATTCTAATTTATTTTTATTAATTTTGTTCATTCATTATCTTTATAAAAAATCCCGCGGGTGCGGGATTTGTTTTTACAGTTTTTCAACATAATCAATGTCGATTTCTGTTTTGAAGATGCCACGATCGACTTCGCCATACAGTTTTACTGTATCGGTTGGTGTGACGGTTTGGCCGCGCCAATCGTCGTCATCAATTTCAATTGTAATAGAGCCGGTGTTATCTTCGAACAGGTATTTTTCATCGCCCATGCGCTGGATAATTTTGCCCTGGATGATAACAGGAACGTCGTCGCGCATTTCGTTCACCTGTTTAACGGTGACGATTGTTTCGGCACCGCTGACAAAGCCGCCGTGTTCGTTTGTTGCAGTTGCATCCGGTGCGTTTGGTCCCGAAAATTCAGCAGATGCCGCACCCGCTGTCAAAATACCCAGAAGTGCAAATAATGAAATTTTTTTCATATAGGTTTCCTTTGGTTTTGTTTGTACTGAAATTATATCATATGGATTGTGGAAATTGTCTAGGATTTTTTGTGGTGTAATTTTTGTATTAAATGCTTGATTTTTATTTCATATATTATATAATCCGTTGGCTTTAGATTTGTTGCGGGCATAGTACAAAGGCTAGTATGCAAGCCTTCCAAGCTTGAAATGAGGGTTCGATTCCCTCTGCCCGCACCAAAAAACGTTTTTGTTTTTTGGTCAGATTGGGCGTGCGCCGGAGTTGGAGAGCCGGGGCAGACTGTAAATCTGTTGGCTTAAGCCTGAGCTGGTTCGAATCCAGCCACTCCCACCAGAAATAAAAAAACACCCTGCGGGGTGTTTTTTTATTTCTGAAAAAGTGGGGTGGCTGGATACGCCAGAGCGAAGCGCATGGCGAATACGAGAATACATAATTAGAAAAATCACAAAAATCGCAGGAACAAGATTTTTGTAGATTTTAATTATTATGTATCGAGGCACCAGCCACTGGCACCAGAAAAATACCGACCGAATGGTCGGTGGTTATAGGTGATTGTTGGATTGTCTGAATCTGTATATCGTTTGGCTGATAAGCATTTCAATTTCAGATGTGAATTTTTTGTATCGACCAATGCGTTCGTTAAAGTCTTCGCCGTATGCGGTTAGACGACGGCAGGCACTGGTTATGTCGTTTATTGCGCTGTTATACATTGGTATTGTTTGGGGTGCCAATGGTTGGGATTTTGATAGACGTTCCAGGGCGGTAAGTGATTCCAGAATGCGTTTAAATGTGTTTGCAATAACAGGACATTCGGCACGTTGAAATGTCGTTATTTGTTGTTCTGTGTATTGTATGATTTGCTGGATTTGTGTTTGCATTTTTGTTTTTCCATTATTCTTCGTACACTTCGTATTCGTCGATATAACTGCGTGATACGCTTTCCAACTTTATCGGGGTAAAGTTTTGTGTTTGGATTGATTCTCTGTCGTCTTCGGGCAGAAATGCGACAATTTGGCTTTTTTGAATTGTTGGTGCAATTTTGATATTGGCGCCGATTGTTTCGCTGCGATACTTAGATGATAGACGTTCGGGCAGGCGAATGTAGTCGTCTGGGTCGATGCCAGGTGTTTCCAGGTCCATTGCTGTGGCCGGTGCTATGTGACGCTGTTCAATGTTATATAATGGCGACAGGAAATTTGACGAGGCAGGTTTTGTTTCGTGTGGTGTGCCAGAACCGTCTAATTCAACAATGCGCAGGGCGCGTTCGGATGCGCCAGTTGGTTGCATGCGGAACAGGCCGTCTGTGCCCATATAACCACTGGGGTCCAGCAGGTATGCGGCGGTTGATTTGTCAGAATATATCATCCCAATTGCCATGTTTGTGGCGTCGTATCCGATTGTTGCCAAGTGGTTTGGAATGTCGCCAGAAATCTGTTCGTATAATGTGACAAATTCTGGGTTGATGTCGGGCATGGTTGCAAATTTTGCGCCGTTCATGGTTATATCAGATGTGATGTCAGAACCGTCCCACATCGTTGTGCCGTAAAAGCGCGCATCGCGTGCAGGTACATCAAAATAGCGCAGGTATGATGCCAAGGATTTTGTGTCGTCGCCGTTGCCCAAGAACAAGATTGCGTCGTATGGTATGCGACCGAGTGTTTCAACGCGTTCCAATTTTTCCAGTTGGGTGTTCAAATTTGATTTTTCAACAACTGTCAGGCGTTCGTTGGTCAGGACGTCTGATAAAACCTGACGGGCGCGGGTGTGGGCCGCCGTGCGCGTGTTGTGCATGGATGCGTTTGCCGCCGCCGTCTTGATAGAATCAGGGTTCCCGGAATCGTAATAGAATATGCCCGCCAATGGTAATTCATATATGCTGGCGGCATTTTTTGCCGTTCCAGCCATCAGGCGTCCAGATGTTGTGTCAGGCGCCATGATAATAAACTGTTTTACGTCGTCTGATTTCATTTCGCGGACGATTGTTTCAACACCGTTTGTGGGCATTAAATTCATTGTCATTAAACCATCGCCCAGGGCGTCTGCATCAGATGTGAATGATAGCACCGGAAGGTTTTCAGGTTTGGCATTGCGTAGTGCCTTGGCATCGTTTGAAAATACCGGACCGACAATGATTTCGGGATTTGTTGCCAGGACGTTGTTAATCGTTTCAGTCAGATTTTTGTTTGTATCATAGAATGAAACAGTTAGATTCTTGGGTGCGTTTTTCAAAACCGCCATTTCAACAGATGTGCGGATTGTTTTGCCAACCGCCATATTATCGCCCGTCAGAGGCAGCATTACAGCCATGCGGTGTGTTTCGGTTGATGTGTCGTGTGTGCCGTACCCATCTGATAATGTGCCATACATTTGTGCAGGGGTGCCAGGTTGCATTTGTTCGTATTCATCAAACCAGTCAACCGTTGTCGCGGTTTTGTCCGTAGTTGCACAGCCTGCTAATATTAACAGGGAAACAAAATAGCCAAAAAATCTGTTTATATACATTGAAAAATCCATTTTATTTTGTATCATTTTACTATAAAAGGATTACGAATGCAATCGGGGCTTTATATTGTTGGTACACCAATCGGAAATTTATCAGATATGTCGCCACGCGCGATTGAGACTTTGCGGTCTGTGGATTTGATTGCCGCCGAAGATACGCGTGTGTTTGGTAAATTGGCAGCGCATTTTGATATAAAAACTAAGCGCGTTTCTTGTCATGAGCATAACGAACGTGATGTGGTTTCTGATTTAATTGAAAAGATTCAGGGTGGGGCGGCCATTGCGTGTGTGTCAGATGCAGGTATGCCGGGGATTTCAGACCCAGGATTTCGTTTGGTGCGCGCGGCGCGCGCGGCGGGTGTGCCTGTGTTTGTTGTGCCGGGGCCGGTTGCGTGTGTGTCTGCGTTGGTGTTGTCGGGATTCCCAACCGATAGATTTACATTCTGTGGGTTCTTTGATGAAAAAAAGTTGCGTGATGATAATAAAATTCCGCACACTATTATTTATTACGAAAGCCCAAATCGTGTTATGGCGACAATTGCGGCAATGGCGCGCGTTATGCCGGAACGGCAAATCGCAATTGTGCGCGAAATTACCAAAATTCATGAAGAAGCGATTATTGGGTATCCTGCGGAACTGGTTAATATCACGCCGCCGCGCGGGGAAATTGTTATCGTTGTTGCACCACGGCCCGAGATTAAAATGAGTGATGCCCAGATTTCAGAAATTGTAAATGATATTGCTGCGACATCTATGAAGTCGGCTGCGGCTGATTTGGCGGCGCGTACAGGTATTTCAAAAAAAGAAGCGTATAAACGTTTGCTGGAAAAAGGGGGCGCAGATGATTAAGTTTGTGGGCAGTTTCGAAACGGTTAAATCCCTGCCGAATACACATTTCGCAGAATATGCGTTTATTGGGCGCAGTAATGTGGGTAAATCTTCGCTGATTAACGCGGTGGTGGGGGCGCCTGTTGCGCGTACATCTAATACCCCAGGACGTACACAAAGTCTGAATTTGTTTAATCTGGATGATAGGCTTATGATTGTTGATTTGCCAGGGTATGGATACGCAAAAGTGTCCAAGATGGATGCAATGCGCTGGTTAAAGCGATTGGAAGAATATCTGATGACACGGCGACAGTTGAAACGATTGTTTATTCTGATTGATTCGCGTATTGGTGCCAAAGATGCAGATTTGGATTTGATGGATTTCTGTGATGCGAATGCAATTCCATATCAAATCGTTTATACGAAAAAAGATAAAAAAGTGCGCGAAGCAAAACAAACAGAAATAAAACACACAGATCATGGGGCGATGGTGCCTGAGATTCTGCAAACATCGGCGGAAAAGAAAACAGGACTGGATGCGATAAGGGAAACACTTGGCATTAAATAACGGTATTTTTTATGCAACAAATCCGGCGCGTATGGCGGATGCGCTGTGGATGATTATGGCGGAATCTGGTGTGGACGTATCAGATATGCTGATATTTTTGCCCAGTCGGCGCGCAGTTCGTACAGTTGAAAAAATGATTGCAGAACGGTCCGGCGGGGTGGCGATTTTGCCGACCTTGGTTGCGCTGGGCGAAGGGGCGGATGAAGATGTTGATGAAGCAGATGCAGCAGATGTTATATCAAATGTTGAACGTGTGGCGATTTTAACACGGCTGTTGGCGGCGGATGCCAATGTTGGAAATTATACAACCGCATTGTCTGTGGCGCATGATTTGGTGCGTATGCAGGACTATATGGAAAACGAAGGTGTGGATGCAGCGACGGTTGATTGGGGGACGCTGGTTGGGGAAAAGTATGCCGCACATTTTCAAAGCAAGGCCAAGATATTAAATGTTTTATCTGAATTTATGGCGACATACGCAAATGGGCGGATAACCGCCACCGCTGCGCGTAATCGTGATATTCGGGCGTGGGTTAATCATCTGGATAAATATAGGTTGGTGATTGTGTGTGCGTCCACCGCCAGTGTGCCTGCAACCGCTGATTTGATGGAGGCAGTTGCGAAATGTGCCCATGGGCGGATTATTTTGTCTGGTAAAATTGATGGGCGGACAGCGGATTTTGAACTGGATACAAATCCGTATAATTCTGAATATAGATTCTTGTCTCGATTGGGGTTGGGGGCAGGGGATGTGCAACCAATTGATGTTGGTGAATCTAAAATAGACTTTATGAATTATGCGTTTGGTAATGATTGTGCGCCACGCGATGTTGATGCGGATTTGTCGAACTGTCATTTAATTACTGTTCCGCGTGAAGCGGTCGAGGCGGATGTTGTCGCAGAAATTGCCGTGCGTGCAATAAATGAAAATAAAAGTGTTCTGGTTATTACGCCTGATGCCGCCGGAAATCAACGTATTGCGGGCGCGTTGCGAAATCGTGGGTTGGATGCGGATTTTTCAGGTGGTGTGCCGGCGACAATGACGGCGCCAGGACGTGCGATTTTGAATTTGTTTGATGCGTGGATTGAACAGAAATCAAATGCGTTTGATAAAATCTATGCCGAACAAAATCATGATTTATTTAATACGATTGCGGCGATTGTTGATTTGTATATGTCGCAAATGCAACCGGGTTTTGTTGCGGATGAATATGTAGCGATTTGGTCTGCGTTGCGTGAAATGTCAAATGCGCTGAATGTGGCAGAAATTGAATTAAATGTTGCTGATGCGCGTGTGTTTATTGCAGATGCGTTGGCGGGGGTATCAATACGCGCTGCAATGAATGATGGTGCGCGCGTGGTTGTTTTGGGAACGATTGAATCGCGTATGCAGACGGCGGATGTTGTAATTTTGACTGGTTTGAACGAAGGAATGTTCCCGTCGCGTGGGTATGAAAATGCGTGGCTGCCACGGGCAACAGCGGAAAAAATTGGATTGCCATCCCCAAATCGCAAGGTTTCCCTGCAGGCATTAGACTTTATGAATTTATCGTGTGGAAAATGCGTGTATTGGCTGCGGTCAGGGGTTGCCGGTGGCGTTCAGACGACCGAGTCCAGATTTATTTCGCGTGTGATTGCGCGACGTGGAAGTTTTCAGACAGATACAGAAATTTTAGATGCTGTGATGGCGCGTGATAATGTACCGCTGCGTCCATTGGATTATTCGGTGCCGATGCCACCTGCGGATTGGTCGGATGTTTATGTGACGGAATTAGAACATCTGATTCATAACCCGTATTCGTTCTATGTAAAGCATATTTTGCGGTTGCGTGTGTTGGATGACTATTGGGTTGGGCCGGATGCGCGTGATTTTGGAAACTTGGTGCATGATGTGATTGAACATGCAACCGATTTGAGGCCCGATGTGTTGGTTGCCCAAATGGATAAACGGGCATTAGAAAAACTGGGCGCGGGCAGCGTGATATTTCATTTCTGGCACAAAAGATTTGTGGAGATTGCACCGATTATCGCAAATGAATTAGGTGCGCAGGAAAATGCGCATGCTGAAATTGGGGGAATGGTAAAAATTGCTGGGCGTAATGTTCGTGCGCGTGCGGATCGTATCTGGGATGGCGGGGTTATGGATGTTAAGACCGGTGCCGCACCATCAAAAAGTCAGTTAGAACAAGGAAATATGCCACAATTGCCGTTGGAAGCATACATTTTGCAATCGGGCGGTTTTCCAATTCAGACAACATCATTGTCGCGTACGCCAATTATGCGGTTTTTACAACTGAAAAATAATGATGTGCGTGTGATTGAATATGACGCGGAAACAACGGCCCAGATGATGCGGGCGGCGGTTGATAAGACGACTGAGTTGTTTAATATATATTCCGCAGGTGGGGCAGGCTATGAATATCGCGAAACAGGCGATAGTAAGTATAAGGTGTATGACGATTTAGCCCGGGTAAGGGATTAAATGCCAATCGGTTCACGGTGTTGCGATTTGAACTATTTTAATTCCAACATTAATCCACAATGGTCGGTGGGTTTTTGTGCCAGACGTGGCTCGATATCGATTTCGCAATTTTTAATCATTTTTGCCGCTGTTTTATTGCACAGGAAATAATCCAGGCGCAGGCCCTGTTTATTACCAACGGTGTCGCGGCCACGATATCCGTACCATGTGTAATCGATTTCATCTGGGTGCAGGGTGCGCCACGCGTCAGTCCAGCCCGCGTTTAACCATTCGTTCATAATGGCGCGTGCGGCAGGTGCGGAAATTGCGATGCCTTCGTAATTTTTTGGTTTCCAGATGTCGCGGTCTTCGATTGCAACGTTAAAGTCGCCGCCGATGATGACGGGTTCTGGACTGTCCAGATATTGGGCAATATAGTCCGTGAATGCACGCATCCATTCCAGTTTATATGGGAATTTCGGTGATTCAACCGTATCGCCATTTGGCATATATGTGTTGATCAGGCGTACACGACCATCAACCACGCATTCCAGAAAACGGGCGTTGGGGTCGGCATAATTTGGCAGGCCCAGGGTTGTGTCTTCGATAGAAAATTTAGAAAATGTTGCAACGCCGTTCCAGGATTTTTGCCCGAAAACCTTAACATTATAACCGAATTCATCAAAAATCATATGAGGAAAGTTTGCCGTTTCAACCTTTAATTCCTGAACCATGATGGTGTCGTATTCGCCACGGCGCAGGATATCAATAAAACTTTCAATATGGGCGCGAATGGAATTAATGTTCAGGGTTAAGATTTTCATAATTGCTTTCCTTTTTTTCATGAGTATAATATCCGTGTCCAATATAAAAAACAACAAGGAATTTTATAACATGAATATGTATCAGTTGTTAGAACGCACAGCGCAAACATGGCCGGATAATTTGTTCCTGGTGCGCGAAGGCGTTTCGTATAAAGATTTTGTTAATTTGGTCAAGGCTCGTGCAGCGTCGCTGGACAAGGCGGGGGTTGTTAAGGGGGATGTTGTTGGTATTTTATCACACAATATTCCAGAATTTCCAATCACACTGTTCGCATTGTGGTATTTGGGGGCGACGGTGTTGTTGCTGGATACGAATCTGACGCCGTTTGAATATGACAATATGGCAACAACTACAAATTGTAAGTTGGTTTGTGCGGAAAAGTCTTTTGTATTTAAAACCGATAAATTTACATTCTATGATATCACTAAAAAGGACGGCAAGGTAAATCCAGATTTAAAGCCGGCGGCACTGGAATCATTGGATGTGGCGACAATGTCTTTTACGTCGGGGTCAACCGGTGTGCCAAAGGTTGTGCCATTGACGCACTTTAATTTGGTTGAATGTGCGAATTCGTTGGAATCAATGGCGGAATGGATTCGCGAGGGGGATATTTTGTATGGGTTCCTGCCGATGTATCATGTGTTTGGGTTTGGGGTTGAAATCCTGGCGACGGTGCATTTTGGCGCGGGTGTTTTGTTGCAACCAACTGTTAATCCAAAGGAAATTATGGCGGACTTTAAAAAATTCCGTCCCCAGGTTATCCCGGCGGTGCCACGTCTGTGGGAAGTGTTCCGCAACAAAATTATTGATAACGTCAAGGCCCAGAAAAAATGGTGGCTGGTGTCATTTATTTTGAAGTATGGCAAGGTGTTACAGAAAATTGGTCTGGGCGCATTGGTGCGCAAGGTGCAAAAACCAATCTTGGATGTGTTTGGGGGACGTGCGCGTCTGTTGGTGGCGGGTGGTGCCGCAACCAAGCCAGAGGTTGAAACATTCTATGAACGTCTGGGGCTGACCTTTATTCAGGGTTATGGTTTGACAGAAACAGTTGGGCCAATCTGTATTTCAAAACCAACGAAAAAACGTTTCCCGTTTGCGTTTGGTGCGCCAACGCTGAACAACGAATGCGAAATTCGTGATAAAAACGAAGATGGCGTTGGTGTTCTGTGGTTGCGTGGCCACCAGGTGTTCGGTGGGTACCTGAATAACGAAGAAGCGAACAAAGAAATATTCGATGAACGCGGATTCTTTAATACAGGTGATATGGTGTCAATGGATAAAAACGGTGAATTGCACTTTGCGGGCCGCAAAAAGCAGGTTATCGTTTTGGACAGTGGTAAAAACGTTTATCCAGATGAACTGGAAGGTATGTTTATCACAATCCCAGGTGTTAAAAATGTTGCGGTATTTGAACACAAGGTCAAAGATAAAACCGTCACATATGGTGTGTTCAGCGTTGAACCAGATATGACGATTGAAAAACTGGGGGCGGAAATCGCTGCGGCAAATAAAAAGGTTGCCAGTTATAAGTGGGTGACACACTTTGCCATGACGACGGAAGATTTGCCACTTACCAGTACGCAAAAGGTTAAACACCATGTGGTGCGTAAGAATTTGATAGAGGGTAAGTATCCAAATCGACATGAATAAAAATCCCGCCATTTGGCGGGATTTTTATTCATTGTGTTTGTGTGTACGGGTGGGGCTATTTCCCCAGGCACAGTTGACCGAAGGTTTTGTCCAAAACCTCGGTCGCGGTGATTGTACCTAATATTTTGCCAATCGCATCCGCCGCGCGGCGTGTGTGTTCGGCAAATATGTCATAGTTGTCGCCGGCGCCCAATGCCGCGGCCAATTCGTCGCGGGCAGACGTTAATAATTCGTGTGTGCGTGCGTTGATAGTTAATGTGTTTTCAGCGCCGTCCATAATTTCATGAATCTTTTTGCGCAATGTGTTCTGTAATACATCCATTCCATCGCCAGATTTTACAGATGTGTAAATTGCATTTTTGTGCGTGCGTAAATCTGATGTGTCAGATTTGTTTATAACGATAATTTCATTGTCGGTAAAATTGATGTGTTCGGCGGAATCCGGCGTATAGACGTGGATTATGATGTCTGCATTTTCAATTTCGGATTTTGTACGTTCGATGCCGATTGATTCAATAATATCATCTGTTTCGCGCAGACCCGCCGTGTCAGACAGGTTGATTAAATATCCGTCAATGTCCAGGTTTATGGATACTACATCGCGCGTTGTGCCGGCAATATCGGATACGATTGCGCGGTTAGAGCCGGCCAGATAATTAAAGATTGATGATTTTCCGACGTTTGTTTCGCCCACCAATGCAACGTTGATTCCGCCACGAATTGCGCGTGATGCGCGGTAATTGTTCAGGGCGGTGTCTATTTCGTTGTACAGTTTCGCTGTGCGCGCAGTAACGGTTTCGCCAATGTTTGCGGGCAGGTCGTCTGGGCTGTAATCCAGGATTGCCGCCGCATACGCCGAAATTTCAACCATTGAATTGCGCCAGGTGTTATAGATGTCGCTGTCACGTCCCAACATAGAACGCAGGGCGTGTTTGCGTTGCTGTTCGGTTTGTGCATCAAGTAATGCCGCCAGTCCATCAACGTCTGCCAAATCCATTTTGTTGTTATAAAATGCGCGACGTGAAAATTCCCCAGGGGTTGCCATACGCATGCCCAATGTTTTTAGGTGTTCAAATGCCGCGTTAATTGTTGCAGGCGCGCCGTGCGTGTGTAATTCAATAACATCCGTTCCTGTAAAACTGTATGGGGCAGGGAAATAGACTGCCAAACATTGGTCAATTAATTCGCCTGCGTTGTCTGTCAGATTGCAAAAATATGCGTGGCGAGGCAGAAAATCTGTTTTCTTGGTAAAGCCGGAAAAAATATCGTGCAAATTATCACCAGATATGCGGATGACCGCAACGCCTGACTTTCCGTGCCCAGATGATAATGCAAAAATTGTATCGTTATTCATTTTATTTGTTTCCGCTGATTTCTTTTAATGCCATGGGGACCAGTTTGGATACGTCGGCGGTTGGATTCTGGTTTACTAGTTTTTGCGCCATTTCGATAATGTCCAGACGGCGATAGCCCAATGATTCCAATGCCATCAATAAATCAGGCAGGGCAGATGATGTGCCTGATGCAATGTTTGTGTCCGGGGCAAACAGGGTTGCAGATACGCCACCAACTTTGTTCTTTAATTCAACAATGATTTTTTCCGCCATCTTTTTACCAACGCCTGGGGCGGTCGCAATTGTCTTGGCGTCGCCCGTTGCAATCGCAGACATCAGGGTGTCGCAATTTATGGTGCCAAGTATTGCCAATGCAACCTTAGGGCCCACGCCAGATACCGCCGTTAACATATTAAACAGGTTTTGGCCGTTCAGGGTTGTAAAACCAAACAGACGGATGGAATCTTCGCGGACAACCGTTTCAATCCACAGTTCAATCGTTGATTTGTGGGTCAGGTATTCTGCGGTATAAACCTTGTATCCGACACCATTTACTAATAAAATAACAAAACCGTCGCCAATATAGTCAACTATGCCTTGCAATTTGCCAATCATTTGTTATCCTTTTGGGGTAATTTTAATCTAAATAAATAAAAAGGTCAAATATGAGTGGACACAGTAAATGGCACAATATTCAGCATAAAAAGGGCGCAGCCGACGCAGCACGCAGTGGGTTGTTCACAAAACTGGCACGAGAAATCACTATGGCGGCAAAGTTGGGCGATAAAAACCCAGACAATAATCCACGTCTGAGATTAGCGATTTTAACCGCACGCAAGAATTCTATGCCAAATGATAATATCAAACGCGCAATTGACAAGGCGTCAGGGGCAAATACAGAAAGTTATGAAGCAGTAAGATATGAAGGCTATGGCCCAGGTGCGGTTCCAGTTATTGTAGAGGCGTTAACTGATAATCCACGTCGTACTGTGCCAGAAATTCGCAATATCTTTGGCAAAAATGGCGGAAATATGGGTGAAGAAGGCAGCGTTGTGTTTATGTTCACACGCGCAGGCCAGATTATGTACCCAGCATCCATCGGTAAAACCGAAGATGAAATGATGGAAATTATTATGGAAGCGAATGCGGACAATCTGGAAACATCCGAAGAGGGCTTTATCATCACAACAAAACCAGAAGATTTTATCACAGCCCAGAAAATCTTGGCTGATAAATTGGGTGAACCAGAACAGGCTGAACTGACATGGTTGCCAAACATGCCAATGGATCTGGACGACGAAGCGTATGCGAAACTGGAAAAGTTGGTTGATGCGCTGGATGCGAATGATGATGTGCAGAAAGTCTTTACCGCCGCAGCCTAGGCAAAAATAAAATCTAATGGCATATCTACGGGCGGGGGCAACATCTCATGTAACTTCTGTACACTACGATGTCGCCCCCATCCCGTATCTATACCATTATCTTTCATTTTTGTTTATTCTGTTTCAAGCGCAAAGGGAATTTATATCTTGATTTTTTGCGGTAATGGTAATAATATTGGTGTCATGAAAATGTTTGGTTCTTTCTTTACAATTACTACTACAACCCCTTTGGGGGTGTAATTTCTATTGCGATAAATCGCACAAGTTTCTATAATCAAACAGTTAATCAAATATATAAAAGCAAAATATAAAGGTTGTTATTATGGCATATGATATTGAATTGATGCGTCATTCGTTGGCACATGTTATGGCGGCGGCGGTTAAAAAATTGCACCCGGATGTTAAATTTGCAGGTGGGCCTGCGATTGAAAATGGGTTCTATTATGACTTTGATACAGAATACCGTTTTTCCGAGGCTGATTTCGAAAAAATCGAAAAGGAAATGCGTGATTTGATTAAGTCTAATGGTCGTTTTGAACAGCGTAATGTATCATTGGATGAAGCAAAAGAAATCTTTGCGGATCAGCCATATAAAATGGAATGGTTGAATGAATATGATGCAGCAGGTGAAGCGTTGTCAATCTATACTTTCCGTGATTTTGTTGACCTGTGTCGTGGGCCACATGTGGAATCGTCCAAAGATTTGCCACGCGATGCTTTCAAAATCCGCAGCGTTGCAGGTGCGTACTGGAAAGGTGATTCCAAGAATAAAATGTTACAACGTATCTATGTAGATGCGTTCGCAACACGCGAAGAATTGGATAATTTCCTGAAAATGCAGGAAGAGGCCGCTGCGCGTGATAATCGCAAATTGGGTAAAGATATGGATTTGTTCCATTTTGAACCTGAATATGCGCCGGGTTCTGTGTTCTGGCACGACAAGGGATACAAAATGTATCGCAAGTTGATTGAATATGTGCGCGCACGTCAGGAAATGGCAGGTTATCAGGAAATTTCAACGCCTGCGGTTATGGACAGATGTCTGTGGGAACGTTCAGGACACTGGGCAAAGTATGGTGAACATAATTATTCCGGTAAAACCCAGGATGGTAAGGTGTTCTGTATTAAGCCTATGTCTTGCCCGGGTGGGATGTTGGTGTTTGGACACGGACTGCGTTCGTACAAGGATTTGCCACTGTATATGGCAGAATTTGGCAAGGTGCATCGCTATGAAGCGGCCGGCGGTTTGTCGGGGCTGATGCGTGTGCGTGAATTTACCCAGGACGATGCACATATTTTCTGTACAGAAGAACAGTTGGAAGAAGAAGTTGTTAAGATTTTGCGCTTTATCAAAGATATTTACGGCAAGTTCGGTTTTGATAAAATTACCATGAAATTGGCAACGCGCAAAGAATCTGAGTTCCGTATTGGTTCTGACGAAATCTGGGACAAGGCCGAAGGGGCGTTAAAGCATGCGCTGGATGCGAATGGTATTGAATACGAAATCGCAGAAGGTGATGCTGCGTTCTATGGGCCAAAGATTGATAATTATCTGCGCGATTCTATGGGGCGCGTATGGCAATGTGGTACGGTGCAGTTGGATATGAATCTGCCAGAACGATTTGATTTGTCGTATGTTGGTGAAGATGGTGAAAAGCATCGTCCGATTATGTTGCATCGTGCGATGTTGGGTTCAATTGAACGTTTTATGGGCGTGTTGCTGGAATCAACAGGTGGTAATTTGCCATTGTGGTTAAGTCCAGAACCAGTTGTTGTTGCACCAATTTCACAAAAATATGCAGAATATGCAAATGAAATTGTGGCGGCGTTGCGCGCATCTGGTGTAAATGCGCGTGCAGATTTGCGTGATGAAAAAGTAAACTATAAAATCCGTGAACTGTCTTTGGCAAAAACGCCAATCATCGCAATTGTTGGTGAAAAAGAAATGGCGGAGAAAATGGTTACTTTGCGTCGTTTGGGCGTTGAAAAGCAGGAATCAATGCCAATGGCGGAATTTGTTGAAATGATGAAAAATGATGTAAAGATGCCATTGTAAATTTGTTGGGGTGTGGGAACGCACCCCGATAAAAATTTAAGGAGAAGAAAGGATGAAAAAAATTCTGATGGTGGTTGCTTTGTTGGTTGTGCCAGTCTTGGTGACAGGATGCGCAAAAAAGTGCGAGGTAGAACCAATTGTTGAACAAAACCATAAATTGATTGTGCCACCTAATTTTGGGAATATGCCAAAATAAATTTTGTGCCAAAGCATTTTGTCTTTGGCTTTTTTTATGATATAATATTCATAACAAATAAGAGGGAGACATTATCATGAACGATGATAACAGTTTGGATTTATTAGATTTAGATGATAACGGTGCAATGGATACATTGCCAGATGCAACGCCGTTTGTGGCACCACGCCCAAAAAAGCCTTGGTTGTTGTTGGGGGTTGGTTTGGTTGTTATTGTGTTGGCAACCTATGTTATAATTCGTGCAATTGGTGATGAATCTTCTTCGTCGATAGAGGTTGATTTAGATGCGCCTGTTGTTATGGATGCAGGGGCGCCAACAGATATGAATGTTATGCCGCCGGTTCAACCGGTTCAGGCGCAACCAGAGCCTGTACAGGTTCAGCCAGCACCACAGCCTGTACAGGTTCAGCCAGCACCACAGCCAGTTGTGGCAACAGCAGGTGTACCAGTGCGTGTTGTTGAAGAACGCCAGGAAGTAAAGTTTAATCCAGCGGCAGAGGTAAAACCTGTGGCACAGCCAAAACCAGTAGAGGCAAAACCTGTGGCACAACCAAAGCCTGTTGAAGCGAAGCCGGTTGCAAAACCTGCAGCAAAGACAGCAACGAAAACAACGACTAAGGCAAAAACGCAGACGGCGTCTAAGCCTGTTGCGGGGGCATGGTATGTGCAGTTCGGTTCATATAGTACACGCGCATTGGCAGAAAGTGCACAACGTCAAATCCAGAATGCTCATAAAAGTTTGTTCCAGGGACAGCAGTTTGTTATTCTGGCAGCACAGTTGAAGGATGGTAAAACAACGTATCGTTTGCGTGTTGCATTCAAGACTGCATCTGATGCGAATGGTTTCTGTCGGAATGCGAAATCCGATGGATTGGATTGCTATGTTGCAAAATAAACGTTAAGGAGAAAATAATGTTTGGACGTTTAGGATGGGCGGAAATACTGGTTATTGTTGTGCTGGTGGTTATTTTGTTCGGGTCGAATAAAATTCCAGGTATGATGAAAAATTTGGCAGATGGATTAAATGTCTTTAAGAAAGAAGTTAAGAAGTCTGAACCAAAAGAACCGGCAAAAAAGCCCGTGAAAAAGCAGGTGACTAAGAAAGCACCCGCAAAGAAAAAGAAATAAATAAAAATCCCGCATTTGCGGGATTTTTATTATTAGTGCTTGCCACCGATTTTTGTGCGACCGCCCATCAATGGTTGCAGTTTTTTTGGAATGTTTACAGAACCGTCTGGGTTTTGGTGGTTTTCAATTACAGGTACAATTGCGCGGGGCAGGGCGATGCCTGTGTTGTTTAATGTTGCGCAGAATTGTAATGTGCCGTCGGATGCACGGAAACGTGTGTTTGTGCGACGTGCCTGGAATTGGCCAATCGATGAACAAGATCCCAGTTCGCGGTATGTGCCTTCACTTGGGAACCAGGCTTCGACGTCGTGCATTTTTACTTTGTTAAAGCCCATGTCGCCGGTGCAGGCCGCGATAACACGATATGGTAATTCCAAATCTTCCATAACTTCGCACAGGTTGTTTAACAAATGTTCATGCATTTCGTCCGATTGTTCAGGTGTGCAATAGATGTATTGTTCAACCTTGTTAAATTGATGTATACGCACGATTCCGCGGGTGTCGCGACCAGCGGCGCCGGCTTCTTTGCGGAAGCATGGGGAAAATCCTGCGTATTTAATTGGTAAATCTTTTTCGGTTAAAACTTCGTCTGCGTGCAGGGAATTCAAGATGATTTCCGCTGTGCCTGCCAGGCATCTATCTGTGTCGGTCAGCATAAATACGTCATTGTTCATAACCGATAAATCCGAACCCATAAAGTGTCCTGCGTTAAAGATTGTTTGCGGTTTTGTAATCGAAGGGCAGTTTACAAAAGTAAATCCCTTGGAAATTAATTTCTGCAGAACGTATGTTTGGATGGCTAATTCCAATTCTGCCGCTTCGCCAAACAGGGCATATGTACGCGTGCCGCAAATGTTTGCAATCTTTTCAGGCTTCCACCAGCCATTCATTTCCAACAAATCCCACTGGGCGCGTGGTGTAAAATCAAATTCGCGTGGTGTGCCAATGCGACGAACTTCGACATTTTCAGTGTCGTCGCGACCAATTGGGGCAGATGCCGCTGGAATTTGGGGAACGCGATGTAGTAAATCGTTCAGTTCGGCTTCTTTTTCTGCCAATTCTGCCATGTCGGCTGCGATTTCAGTTGCGATTTCTTTGCTGCGTGCAATCAAAGGTGCACGATCAGTCGCGGTTGGAATTTCGCGTGTGATTTTATTCTTTTCAGCAGTCTTGGACTGGGTAATTGTTTTTAATTCGCGTACGCGGATGTCCAATGCCAAGATTTCATCGGTGTGGTCTGTCATGCCTTTGACCGCACAGGCGTTTTTTACAATGTCTGGGTTTTCACGAATAAATTTAATATCCAACATGTTTTTGTTCCTTATGTTTTTATTTGGAATATATGTTATTACGGTGCGATGTGTTTCGCAATTATAAAATCAAAAAAGTGTGTGCTGAATTATTCCCCCAATGGGGATGATGATGAAGATGAAAAAAATACAAATCTGTTTTTCATATCAGTTTGATTATAAATCTTTTTTCTGCGTATTGCAATAAATTCATTTGCTTTGGAGGCGTTTGTTTTGTATGCTTGGGCGCGTAGATATATTGAAGGAAGGTTATATTATGTATGATGTAATTATATTGGGATCGGGGCCTGCGGGGTTGACTGCGGCATTGTACACGGCGCGTGCGAATAAAAAGACAATTGTTCTGGGGGGCGATCGCTTGGGCGGTCAGATGGCGGGTATTGCAACATTGGAAAATTATCCAGGATGGGCCGGTTCGGGTTTTGAATTGGCACAGTTTATGAAAAATCAATGCGAAACCTTTGGCGCCGAAATAAAATTTATCGGGGCAAAAAATATTACTGGGGACGCGGAAAATGGGTACAAGGTTTTGTGTGATAATGGTGAAGAATATGTAGGACGCGTTGTTATTATTGCTACAGGTGCCAGCCCGCGTAAATTGGAAATCGAAGGTGCGCGTGAATTTATGGGACGTGGTGTTTCGTACTGTGCGACATGTGATGGATTCTTTTATAGCGGGAAAAATGTTGTCGTTATGGGCGGTGGAAACAGCGCATTGAATGATGCTTTGTATTTGGCGGATTTGGCCAAGAATGTAAAAATCGTTTATCGTAAATCTGCGTTTACGCGTGCTGAGGCTGTTTTGCGTGAACGGGTAGAGGCGCGTGATAACATTGAATGTCTGTTTAATACAGATTTGGCAAAGATTGCGGCGAAACCAGATTCAGAAGATGGTGAATTGATTATCACAACAACAGATGGCGAAGAAATTGTTGCCGATGGTTTGTTTGTTGCAATTGGTCATGAGGCAAATACTGATTATTTGACGGAAGATATTAAACGTGATGCGTTGGGGCGTATTGCGCCGGATGCGTTGCCTGCAGGTATGTATGTCGCAGGGGATGTTCATAGTAATTTGAAGATGCAGATTGCAACGGCAGTTGGTACAGGGTGTAGTGCAGCTATGGACGCCATATTGTATCTTAACAAAAATTAAATCTAATGGCATATCTGCATCGTGAACCCGCAACCTCATGTAGCAATTTGTACACTACGGTTGCGGGTTCGCGCGCATCTATACCATTATCTTTAATTTTTTTTCCCGATGTTAGGGGCTTTGTTTTTGAAAGTTCTTTAATTCATTTAATTTATGCGATGTTGCTTTTATAATTTTTTCCCGATGGTCGGGGAATTTTTTTATTTAGTGCGTTTGCGCTTGGTGTTTTTTTGAACTTTGGTGCGCGTTTGTTTTTTTGGCGTTTCGTCGTCAGTGGACATTAAATCTATGTCGATTTCGCCGTTCGCAATATCAAAGATATTATTTATATTTTTGCGCAGGTTTGGATGACGATCTGCGTATCTTTTGATGCCAATCAATACTGCGGCGGTGATTATCTTTTCCATGTCTGCGGATGATATATTGTCAGATATGTGGCCGCGGATGCTGGAAATGATACCGCTGGTTACATTTTTTGCGCGGCGAATAAATTTGTGACGACGGTGTACGCGGATGATTTCATGTATCCACATCCATATCAGTAATGCGACCAATGGTACGGCCACGCAAAATAAAAAATAGCGATACCAACTGTCGCAGAAGCCACCGGTAAATATTGCATCGCAAATACGTTTGAAGTGCAGAATTGATACCGCAATGATTTCGTATATCACTAATGATGTTATACAAATTTTTGATTTTAATAACATTGTGCCCCCCCAATTGTTTTTGTTGTCTTTATTTTATAAAAAAATACCCCCGGGGTCAGCAGGTATGAATTCCAAATAAAAAAATCCCACCGTGTTGGTGGGAAGATTATTTTTCAAATTCTGATTTTGTTGGAAAACGGTTGTTTAAATATTCTGCATTTGCACGCAACATTTCTGGTGTGTTTTTGTCTGAATCGTTCAGACAGAATATTGGTGCCACCTGTAAGGATTTTTCATGCCCCAATACGCATGAACACAAGTAAGAAGAACGGCGGGTTGATGCAAAATGTATCGTGTTATAAAAGGCATCAAGGATTTTGTTGCGGCCGCTTTTGTGTGGGTGCGCGCGACGAAATGTTGCGTGGCCATGTACATACTGGGATAAGGTAAATATCCAGCGTTGGAATTCCCAATTGGTGCGGAATTTATTGTAAACCTGTTTATCAATCGCCTGTTTTAACATTGGGTGATTGCGACATGTTGTCCATGATGATTTTATGTATGCGTCAATGCCGTGAGATGGAGAATATTTGTAT
>JBKSMY010000038.1:0-1793 GCA_046882065.1 Alphaproteobacteria bacterium
CCAAGGGTGCGTTCACATATGCAAAATCCCTTATTATGTCCAAAGGTGGGTTGTTAGCGCATGCAAATTTGCAAAAAAAGATTTATAATCATATGACTCATATGAACTTGGCGCGATTTTATGGTGACGGGATTGGCAAGAATTTGAACTATTTCACAGTTCAATCCAGCGCGGTATTAAGTCTGGTTACAAATACTGTTATCAAACTGGTTCAAAATGTTGCGACACTGGCGATGACGTTGGGGCTTATGTTTTATTATGCACCACAAATGTGTGTGGTGTTGTTGTTCTTAACGCCGGCTATTATGGTTCCGATGGTTGTTATTATGCGCAGACGTCGCAAGTTGTCGCGTCAATCATTTGGTATTGCCAACGATGTTTCGCAACAATTAAACCAGACGTTGCACGGTATTAAAACAATTCAGTCTTTTGCGAATGAAAATCGTGAAGCAAAAAATTTTGAACGTGTGTTAAATAATTCTGTTGTTAATTCGTACAAAAGTACCCAGGCAAACGCCTTGCGTTCGCCGTTAATGGAATTTATGATATCGATTGGTTTGTGTATTGCGATGATTATGGGTGGGCACTTTATTTCCAGCGGTGCAATAACAACTGGTGATTTTACAGCGTTCTTGTTGGCACTGACTGCGGCGTATAAACCTGCAAAAAGTATAACTGGTACTGGCGATACATTACAGCACGGATTATTAGCGGCAGAAATTTTATTTGGTTTTCTGGATAGCAAGCCTGACATTGTCGATGCCCCAGATGCGGTTGAATTAAAATCTAAAAGTATGTCTGTTGCATTTGATAATGTTTCGTTTGAATACAATGCTGGCGAACCAGTGTTACAAAATATTAATCTGAATGTTCCTGCGGGTAAAGTGTGTGCCTTGGTTGGGCCATCGGGTGGTGGCAAGACAACAATGTTCAATTTGCTGGAACGTTTCTATGAACCTCAGATGGGAAAAATCACAATCAATCGTCGTGATATACGTAAATATACATTAAAATCCTTGCGCAAAAACATAGCAGAAGTTTCCCAAGATGTATTCTTGTTCAACGGTACGATTGCAGATAATATTAAATATGGTAACGAAAAAGCAACTGATGAAATGGTTATGACTGCGGCGCGCATGGCAAACGCCCACGATTTCATTATGGAATTCCCAGACGGATATAACACGTGCGTTGGTGAACGTGGTGGGTTGTTGTCGGGTGGGCAAAAACAGCGTATCGCAATTGCCCGCGCAATATTAAAAGACGCGCCAATCTTGTTATTGGACGAAGCGACATCTGCGCTGGATACGCAAAGTGAAAAACTGATTCAAGGCGCATTAAAAGACCTGATGCAGGGTCGCACGACATTTGTAATTGCGCACCGTCTGTCTACTATTTTGGATGCTGATATCATCTGTGTAATCAAAGATGGTCGAATTGTTGAAATGGGTACGGATGAACAATTGTGTGCACTTGATGGTGAATACAAGCGTTTGCGCGACATTCAATTCAAGACAAAAACAAAAAACAAAAAATAAAAATCCACCCGCGAATTGCGGGGATTTTTTTGATGCTTGCAAAACAGATGTCTTTGTCTTACAATTTACATACTATGAAATTCAAAAAGATTCTGCGTATATTTTTTAATATCATATTTTGGTGTTTTACTGCAGCGATTGCGGTTGTTGCAGCATTGGTTTTAATATACGGCAATGATTTACCAGACTATAAAAATTTGGCGACATATGCGCCACCTGTGGCAACACGCTTATATGCATCAGACGGTTCTTTGT
>JBKSMY010000039.1:0-43227 GCA_046882065.1 Alphaproteobacteria bacterium
TGGTGACAGCGATACTTTGGCATGTATGGCAGGTGGACTGGCAGAATTAAGATTTAAAATCCCAACTAATATAATCGCAAATGCAAAGAAATATATGGATAAAGATATAAGAAAACTAATAAAAATGTTTTATAATATGCATGAAAAATGATATAACGAGTTCGAACAATAGCAAACAATAGCACTTTCAGAAAAATGAATTCTCGAACTCATGTAAATATTGGATTTTAAAAGAAAAACCGCCGCAAACGCGACGGTTTTGAATGTCTGGTCGGGGCGAATCCGAGTATATAAGAACAAGCCCCGCGCAGTTCGCATAAATACGAGGATACACGCAGATTTATCACATTTCTGTGATAAATCGAGTGACAATGAGTAGATTTTGCAAGTAAAGCGCAGCGAAATCGTTAGGAATGCCACGCAGATTTATCACATTTCTGTGATAAATCGAGTGAAACGTTCGAACCTCGGTAAATTTTAATTTACCGTTCGAATCCGAACGTCCCAAACAGAAAATTAAAACCGCCGCAAACGCGACGGTTTTGAATGTCTGGTCGGGGCGAAAGGATTCGAACCTTCGACATCTTGGTCCCAAACCAAGCACTCTACCAGACTGAGCTACACCCCGAAACGACAGCCATTATAACAGCATTTTCTATAAATGCAAATTTTTCTTTCATTTTTTTATCAATTTTTCTATCATAAATGTAATGAGAAAAAGAACACTGTGTTTTTTAGCATTTTTTACACTATTTGCACACGCAGATGCCGCCACACGCGACGCGCAACTGACAAACACAACTGGATATAATTACAACTATATGTATCCATACATGAACAACCAGATGCGCACCAACCTGAACCCAGGCATAACACCGTCACAAAATTCTAATTTGATTGACACAGTTGTAAAAACAACACCCTTGTCCACGTCACGTCGTGTTGTACCACGCGCTGCAAAAACTGCACGCGTTGCAACAAACACAGCAACCACGGCACGCGCAGGCACCACATCTGCCCAATCACCGCGTCGTGTTGTGGCACGTCGCGGCAATTTACGCGGCAACGAAACCCAAACAATAATTCAAAACAATTCGACAAACCGTGGCATACCAACATCCTATACCAACAGCACGACCACAACAACCCAGACAACAACGACCGAACGCGTATCATCAACTCGCTGTCTGTCTGATTACACAGAATGCATGAACATGTATTGCCAACGCGAAGACACAAAGTATAACCGCTGTTATTGCAGTGCAAAACTGGCCCAAATCGATTCGGAATACCAGCCTGCGATTGACAATTTGATTAAGCAAATATTAACATTACAGTCCACAAACAACTGGACCGAAGAAGAAATGAACGAATATTGGATGAGCACCGTTGGCAAATACAGCAACGAAAACTCATGGACAAACCTTAACAACGCATTAAACATAGACTGGTCCAACATGGAAAGCCGCGTTCGCGGTCAAAACGCATTTGCAACCGGTCACGAATATTGCGCTCAACATCTACGCGGATGTTTTTATATGGCGGGCAACCTGCGCGATGCTTATCGTTCTGAAATCGCACGCGATTGCGCGACATACGAGCAATCATTACAAAAACTAAAAAATGCCGCCGAAAGTATAGTGGAGTCTTACAGTGAATAATATCATGGGCATTGAATACGGTCGCGGATGCCTGCGCATCGCGATTGATGGCGGTCCTGCGCTGGCACCAGCAGCAATCAAAGAAATGTTCCCCGACGCGAACTGGACAACTGTGGTTGCCGACACGTTTAACGCAGACGAATGCGCAAAAGATCGTTTTGGTGAAAACTATAAAATTCAGCAAAAAATCTATACTGCAACCCCACACAATCGCCACGTTATGATTGGTGGCGACCATTCTGTAAACTATGGACACTTTGCTGCATTGGCAGACCAAACACCAGATAACGACCTTTGTTTGGTTTATATTGATGCACACCTGGACATTCACACCCCAGAATCCGCACGCCTTCAGGCATCTGGCGCACCACACGGCACGAACGTTCGCGCACTGATGGGCGACGGGGACGAACGCTGGCTGTCTTTACAGAAAAAAGCACCTGCCCTGACACCAGACCGCGTATTTTATCTAGGGACACGATCATACGAACCAGCCGAAATCGAATTCGCGCGCGCAAACAACATATACATTCGCACCCCTGAACAATTAAAGTCAGAATCAGAATGGCGCAACACAGTCCAGGAAATCCGTAACGCAATCGGCAACAGACCCTTTGTTGTATCGTTTGACTTTGACGCAATTGACCCAAAATATTTCAGCGATGTACTGGTACCCGCAGAAAACGGCTTAACCGTCGCAGCGGCGGAATATTTCATCCGCGCATTCAACGACGCCATCAGCGTTGAATTCGTCGAATACGCCCCATCAGGCGACGCGACCAGCGCACAAATTACAAAACAATTAATTGGATTGGTTGTTAACTGCCAAAATTAACGCTGATTTTGAACTTTGTACAAAAACCGTGACAATGACCGGTTGTCCACATACCACGCAACCAGTCCTGCATATTCTAATGCCTGCGCCACATTTTGTTTCTGAAAGTTGTTTTTAGCCTTTGCGATTGAATTTCGCACCGCGTTCTCATCCATATTCAACGCCTGACGATAAATCTTGCGCGCAGGATATGACATTGCACCATAATTCGTCAAATACGTCTCGCCCCAGTCTATTCTGCGACCACCACGACGATTTCTAGACTCATCTTCGGCCGTCCGTGTAGAAAATATTTTATTTACATTCTGACGTTGCGGAATACCATCATCTTTATCACCCGCCCATTGGGACAATAAATACTTTTCATATTTCAGCGACGCCATATACATTGGTACATTATCACGCGATTCCGCCTTGTTCGCCGCCAAAGCCGTTGCAACCTCAAACCAAGGTCCATGACTAAAACAAGAAACCTCTGGGATATTGTCATAATACAATTTTAATGCGTAATGCGCATCAATTTCTGGAAATGACAATTTACACGCAAATCCTAACAAACCCGACCACGGATTTACCCCATATACATTGATTCCGCGCGCAACCAAAATACATTTCAAACCAAACAAATCACCAATTTCCGGCAACTCATACAGGCGATCTCTGTCCATTTCGCGCAAATCATAAATATTATCAACTAAAAAATTCTCCAGACGTTCGCGAAACTGCGCCGTAACAGACGCAATCTGTTCACGCGGCAAACATGCACGCAACTGTGGTGGCAACGCCCCCAAATAAGGCGCCACATCCGTATTATACACTATACGTTTTAACACATGGGGATTTCGCGGCCAATTTCTGCGCAAATACCCCGTCAACGCCCTGTGTTTTGGGCGAGGCGCATTAATATCCACAATCAAAGAATCTGTATTTTTTTTCATACTACAAATATAGTACAAACGCACACATTGTCAACTGCCTTTATTATATTCTTCACACAATTTATTATGCCTGTAAATATTGCGCGCCAAATCATCACTAACAACATCCCAATCTGCCGCCCGTCCATAAATTGGCATACATATAATGGGCGCACAAACATTATTCGACAATTGTGTATTTTTCGCGCAGGACGCGACGAATATCATCACCCCTACGACTAACAACTTCTTCATTTATTTCCTCCTGCAACTTAATAATTTGAACCTGATGAGCCACCAGATTATCTGCTGCGACTGCCTTACATCTTTCATGTTCAACACGCCCACCAACCAAATACGCCCCACAAAGCACCACAATAAAAAATAATAAAAAGTATATTTTATTCATCTAACCCTCCAAAAGCGTTAATTAAAAACCCGCCTTTTGGCGGGGTGTTATCCACGGAATCCCATGGCAACTATAAACATTTCCACACTATCCTTGCGCGAAGATGGCGGTTTAATATGATGTACAGATTCAAAATGTTCTTTAATCTGCTTTAATAGCTCATTAGTTGTGCCGCCAGTAAACGACTTACAAACAAATGTTCCGCCTGGCTTTAGCGCACGCAGCGCAAAATCAAATGCGTATTCCAGCAACACCATCTGACGAATATGATCTGTTTTTTTGTGTCCCACCGTATTCGGTGCCATATCAGACACAATCACATCAGCGGTACCTGCCCCTATTTCATCTGGTTGCAGCCCCAGTCTTTCTTCCAACCAGCGCAATGCCTCATCAGATGTAAAATCGCCTTGATATGTTTCGACACCAACAATTGGTGAAATTTCCAGCAAATCCATCGCAAAAACATGTGATTTTGGATATGTTCGCGCGATATATTGCGACCAAGACCCCGGGGCAGCCCCCAAATCAACAACGACCTGACCATTACGCAGAAATTTGAACTTTTCGTTCATTTCAATCAATTTATACGCCGCACGCGCCCGGTATCCATCCTTTTGCGCACGCGCAACATATGGGTCAGCCGCCTGGCGTTGCAGCCACGCGACCGACGATTTTTTACTGGCAATCTTTTTGTTTATAATTTTCATTATTTGTCCATCACTGCCTATTTCTGATGTGCCGACGCCACCTTACTTTTCTGCTTAGCAAGTTTGTCTCGATAGAGTTTCGCAGTTTGTTTAGCGGCCGCTTCTGGACTGCCATACTGCGCCCACAGCCGTTCATCATCCTGGGCGAAGAAAAATTCTTCAGACCCATGATGCACATAACGCACTATTACTATATAGCCACGCACATTTCCATCCCCATAAAAAACCTGGCCGGGGCCACCAACACAGTCAATCGACCAATCAAAGATTTTTCTCCAATTCAGTTTCATTTTACGCCACCTTTGTTTTTTTTCACAAGAATATATTAAATCCCTTGTGGTTTTGGTCCTGGCATACCACCCTGTTGCATTTTTTGCATAACGGCTTCCATTCCACCCATACGCTGAATCATCGCCATCTGCTGCTTCATTTTTGTATACTGCTTAATAATATGTTCAACATCGCGCACAGTAGATCCTGCGGTTTCAGCAATACGCGCCTTGGCATTTGCAAAAACCTTTTCTGGCTCGGCACGTTCTGCCGGTGTCATAGCCTCTAAAATTTTAATCTGCGCATCAACACTGCCATCTTTAATCTTTTCTTTCATAGCAGAAACCGCGCCCGACATCCCAGGCACCATTTTCAACAATCCACTAAAATTACTCATTTTCTTAATTTGCTTCAACTGTGCCAGCATATCATTCATATCAAATTCACCACTCATCATGCGCTGGGCGGTTTCCTTCATACCAGCCGGCATCTTATCTGCCCCCAAATCCTTTTCAACCGCCTTGATATCGGCTTCTGTGAACTGTGCTTTATCTTTCTTTTTTCCAAAACCAAACATAACATCTACTCCTTTTGTGCCTTTATTTTAATATTTTTTGCTGATTTGTCCAGATACCGTTGTAAATATTTTCCTGTTTTTGATTCTGCAACCTCTGCCACATGTTCTGGTGTTCCCACTGCGATTACCTGACCACCACCTGCACCGCCATTTGGTCCCAAATCAATAATCCAGTCTGCTGTCTTAATCACTTCCAAATTGTGTTCAATAACAATAACAGTATTGCCCTGCTCGACCAATTCATGTAAAACAGACAACAGCATTTTTATATCTTCAAAATGCAATCCAGTTGTAGGTTCATCCAAAATATAAACCGTTTCCCCAGTACTGCGCGCTGCTAATTCCTTAGACAACTTAATACGTTGCGCCTCGCCTCCAGACAGATCCAACGAACTTTGGCCCAGTTTGATATAATCCAAACCGACACGCTTTAACAACTCTAACTTACGGGCGATTTTCGGCACATTGATAAAGAACCGATACGCTTCTTCAACCGTCATATTCAGCACATCAGCGATTGATTTACCCTTATATTTAACCGCCAGCGTTTCTTCGTTATATCGTGCCCCATGACAACAATCGCATTCCACATAAACATCCGCCAGAAAGTTCATTTCAATCTTAATCTGACCATCACCCTGGCAGGCTTCACATCGTCCACCTTTGACATTAAATGAAAAACGCCCCGGTCCATATCCACGCGCTTTGGCCTCAGGCAGCCCTGCAAAGAAATCACGAATATCTCCAAACACGCCCGTATATGTTGCAGGATTACTGCGTGGACTACGCCCAATTGGTGATTGATCAATATCGACAACTTTGTCCACATTTTCCATACCACGAATAATGTCATGCGCCCCCGTTTCTAATTTCGAATTATACAGCGCACGCATCAACGCAGGATACAATGTGTCCAACAGCAAAGTTGACTTTCCCGAGCCCGAAACACCAGTCAACGCAATAAATTTACCCAATGGAAATTCTACATCCACATTTTTCAAATTATTTTCACGCGCCCCAGATATAACAATCGATTTACCGTTCCCTACACGACGCTTCTTGGGAACTTCTATCTTACGCGCACCGGACAAATATTGCCCTGTAATTGAATCCTTGTTTTTTATCACCTGGGCGGGCGTTCCATGCGCAATAACATTACCGCCATTGACACCTGCTCCACGTCCGATATCAACTAAATAATCCGCCATACGCATTGCGTCTTCGTCATGCTCGACAACAATTACTGTGTTGTCCTTGTCGCGCAGCATCTTTAATGTTTCCAGCAATTTATCATTATCCGCCTGATGCAAACCAATTGACGGCTCATCCAACACATACAGCACACCAGACAACCCACTTCCAATCTGTGATGCCAGACGGATTCGCTGGGCTTCACCCCCAGACAAAGTTCCCGCCATGCGCGACAGTGTCAAATACCCCAACCCCACATTTTGCAGGAAATATAATCTGTCTGTAATTTCACGCAAAACGATTCGCGCAATATCGTTATCTTTTTGCGACAAATGATTTGGCAAATCACGGAACCACGCCAAACTGTCATCCACAGACATATCACACACATCCATAATATCCGCATCATGAATACGCACACATAATGCCTGAATATTCAATCGTTTGCCATGACATACCGGACACGGTTTTTCAGACTGATACTTCGCCAATTCTGCACGCATTGCCTCGGATTCCGATTCGCGCCAACGGCGTTCAATATTTGGAATCACACCTTCATAAGGCTTTTCATACACAAAACCATTCCAATTAACCTTTATTGCTTCGTCCCCGCTGCCATACAAAATCAAATCTTTCTGTTCCTGGGTCAAGGTATGCCACGGTTTCGATAACGGAATCTTGAATTTTTTATGCAACGCATCCAGCAAGTGCTCAAATTGACTCAGCATTCCTCCGCGCGACCACGGCGCAATTGCCCCACCCAAAATAGACTTAGATGGATCTGGCACCACCAAATCAGGTGACATATTCAACTGCACACCTAACCCATCGCAATTCTGACACGCCCCCATCGGCGCATTAAAAGAAAACAAACGTGGTTCAATCTTGGGTACAGTAAATCCACTAACCGGACACGCATAACTTTGCGAATACAACGTATCTTCATTCGTGTCCAATCGACGCACCAACACCGACCCTGGCACCAGACGCAAAGAACCCTCGAAAGAAGAATACAAACGCGAACGAAATTCTTCCACATCCGCATCACCTGCCGGCATCTGCAATCTATCAACAATCACAAAGATATTATGCTTTTTATTTTTATCCAACACTTGTGTCGCCGACAAATCAACCAATTCACCATCAATAATCGCACGTTGATATCCCTGCTTAACTAAAAAAGCCAATTCCTTGCGATATTCACCTTTGCGTTCACGAACCAACGGGGCCATTATAAAAATCTTAGTTCCTGCCGGTATTTTCATGGTCCAATCAACCATTTCTGCAACGGTCTGTGACTTAATAGGTTTACCCGTCACCGGCGAATGCGGCACCCCAATTCGCGCCCACAGCAATCGCAGATAATCATAAACCTCGGTCACGGTACCAACTGTCGAACGCGGATTCTTCGATGTCGTTTTCTGTTCAATTGATATAGCAGGCGCCAACCCTTCGATTAAATCAACATCTGGCTTTTTCTGCATATCCAAAAACTGGCGTGCATAACTAGACAACGATTCGACATAACGACGTTGTCCTTCGGCATAAATGGTATTAAACGCCAATGACGATTTCCCTGAACCAGATACGCCAGTAAAGACCACCAATTTATTTTTTGGTATGTCCAAGTCAATATTTTTAAGATTATTTTCGCGTGCGCCGCGAATTTTAATTACACCTGCCATAGTACAAATATATATAGTTTACATCAAAAAAATTTCAATACAAAGGGCGAAAATTCCTTTCGCCCTTTTCCTGTTTCTTATTTAACAGTTTTCATCAGTCTTTCTGGTGTCAACTCAACCCCAGAGACTTTCTTATATTCCTGACCAATTTGCGGTGCCAACTTACCATCCACCCAAATATCAATACCGCCTGCATTACCAAATGTCGCCTTGTATGTACCTTTAACAGGAACATAATACACATCACCTGGCATCAAAACACGACTTAACTCTGTACGGCCACGAGCGTCTTTGATTTCAACCCATGTACCGGCTTCGCCTGTTTTTTTATTCGCCTGCAAAATAATATTTGCTGTTGCACGATTATCTGTTCCAAAACGTTCGCGCACGGCCTGTTTATATTCTGGTTCTCTAACCATATCTTCGACCGACACAACCACCTGCGCTGGTGCAGACACTTCATCTGTCTTAGATGGGCTTAACATAACAACCGCAAACACAATCAAGGCAATTGCAACGACACCGCCAACGAACCAAATCCAATTCTGATAAACAAACTGATAAATCTTGCCGAATGCAATCTTACTCCAACTTTCTTCCTTGATGCTTGGCATAGCACAGGCACTAACATCTTCATCATCATCTGCCACGCAATCTGACACCAGACCCATTTCCTGCTTAATCTTGGCAACAACTTCATCCGGATTCAGCCCCAATTCCATCGCATAGTTTCGCGCAAAACCCAAAATATAAACAGGTTCTGGAATAACATCATACCGCCCATTTTCCAAGGCCTCTAAGAACTCTTCACGAATGCATAATTGTTTGGAAATCGTTGGTATTTCACGCTTACGACGTCCAGTTGTACGCGCATTGCGCAGCATTTCACCCGCCGTCATCGGTACCGGCGTTTCAACAACCACATCAACATTTTCAATATTTTCTGTCATTTTCTTGCATCCCCTAAAAATTTAACTGTGCCTAAATCATACCCCAAAATTCGCGAATTGCAACCTTTAAGGCATCTGCATTATCTATTCTGTTTACTTTTATTCTGAACTCAGATGAATTTGGCATACCTGCACTATACCATGCGGCATGCTTTCTAAACATTGGCACCGCGGTTTTTCCCCCATAATACTCAATTGCATATTCCAAATGTCGCAGCACAATTTCACCAACATTTTCAGGCGCCTTGTCACCGCAGATTTCCGCCAACGCCCACGGACGCCCCAAGATTCCCCGTCCAATCATTGCGCCCGCATATCCCAATGTATCTAAACCATCCAAATCGGATACCGTTTTAATATCACCATTTGCAACAATCGGAATTGGCGCATCCGAAACATCAGGATGCACTGCATTCCCCAGATATAATTGCGCACGGGTACGCCCATGCAATGCTGCAAAACGCACCCCAGAATCTGCCGCAATCTGAATTAAATCACGCCAATCACGATGCTCTTCATCCCAACCCAATCGTGTTTTTATCGACACCGGAATATCAACCGCCCCCACAACCGCACGCATAATTTTACCCGCCAACACATGATCACGCATCAAATGTGCGCCGGCACCGGCACGCGTTGCAACCTTGGGCACAGGACATCCCATGTTAATATCAATCCACTTTGCGCCCGCATCCTGCAATATACGCGCAGCGTCCGCCATCAATGCCACATCCGCCCCAAAAATCTGGGCACCAACATTACCCTCGTCCGCATAGTTATCAAAATTACGCAAACAGTTCCTGTGCGCCCCCACCAGCGAATGACACGAAATCATTTCTGTAACAATTGGCGCATTTGGCGAAAACTCGCGGATGACACGACGAAACGGCCGATCTGTAATCCCGGCAAGTGGCGCAGCAAAAATTTGATTCTCACTAAACATTTGTGATATAATGCCATTCATGAAAGGAAAAATCAAAAATTTATTTAATTTTATGGGTTCTGCCTGGTCTGGTGGTGCCCGTGGCAAACTAGGAATCGTTTTGGCTTTATTTGCAGGCTTTATGTTTATCGGTCTGTTCTGGGGCGACGTCAGCATCCAACGATTTGGATACAACCTATGGCAATTGGGCAACGAACGCGAACACCTGGTGGCTGAACAAACAACCCTAAACGAATTACACCACCATATCGAATTATTACAGAACTACAGTCCCGACTACGTCGAAGAACTGGGGCTAAAATATCTGAATATTGGCGACCCACGCGTTAAAATATTAAAATATTAAATCCCGGTTTCCCGGGATTTTTTTAATTCAATGCCAATATTGTTCCATTCAGATATAGCGCAAACAACAACCACACAATATATGGCCACACCAGATATGATGCGCCACGACTAATTGGCCTGAACGCTGCCGCCATCCAAAACGCCACGCCAACCAGCGCAACCAAGCAAATCAGCGCCCCACCAACCATCTGTAAACCAAAGAACAAATAACTCCACAACGCATTCAGTCCCATCTGGGTAATAAACAACGCATATGCCAATGCCTTGTTTTGACGCGTCTTGCCACTGCGTACAATCAAATACAGTGCAATACCCAACAACGTGTACAGAATAATCCACGCAATACTAAACACCCAACCATTTGGCGTCAGCACCGATTGCACCAACCCATTATACCACGCGTTTGCACCTGGCGTCATCGGCGAAAAAAATCCCCCAATAATACCTGGAATAAACGAAATTACAATTGCCAAAACGAATGTCCAAAATTTTCTCATTTCTCTCTCCTTTTGAACAACATTATACCATCCCCGCCCCCCGCACGCCCCAGGAACCATTACCTAAAACAAATCAGCAACATAATCAGAAAATTATTTTTTATAAATAAACAATTTATGCGGGAACTTTAACCGCCCGTATCGTGTATAACCACCACCCAGTTCAATCACACGGAATGATTTTTTGCCAGTAATCGGCACATCCAAAACAATCAGAACACCAAACCTATCTATAACATCAACCAACCTGTCATTTACCCCCGGCCCCAGATAAGCAACCCCAACATCAAACTTTTGCTTATTTTTTTTCAGATAATCGAACGCATCGCACCACACCCAGGACACCCATCGTCCACCTGGGAAAATTTGAAAAACTTTGGCCAACATATAGGTAAACGGCATATTTTCCAACGCCACCACAGACACATTACAACACCGCCCAACATATCGTGCCAGCCACCCATACCCAGCCCCAATTTCGCACACAGTCTTTGCCTTTGGACAATGGTTTTGAATATACCATGCAACGGCACGTCGCAATTTTTTATCACTAGCCACATACGGAATTTGTTTTTTGACAATCGGACACCACCAATATTCAACCAGGCGGAAAATCAAATAAAATTCCAGCCCAACAATCCCAAGAACTAAAAAACACATTCCCACAAACATCCCTAAATAATACCACAAACTTACCATAAAAACAAAAAATTAAAACCGCCGCATTCGCGACGGTTAAATTTCTGGCACGCCCTGGGGGATTCGAACCCTCGACCTGCAGATTAGAAATCTGATGCTCTATCCAGCTGAGCTAAGGGCGCAACGTCCACTATTTTATACTAATTTTTATAAAATTCAAGTCCGAAACACCACCACACTATTCATCCACCAGACTTTTAAGCCTACGAAATTTTATAAACATATAAACATCCATTGCTGCACACACCAACAAAATTATCGCCAAATACACCACAGCCGCAATCGCCCAAGCCATCGGATAGAACAACAATATCATTGCCAACGCAACCAATATCACCGACATAATTAAATTAAAAACCCAATGTCCGAAACGCACCCGCGTCATATTAATCGCAAAAACCAAGTTTCGTAACGCTTTAAATAAAAACAATACCACAAAAACATATACAAAACTTACCATCGAACCAATCGGATACACACAAAACAAAGCCCCGACACCAATCCCCAACAAACCAAAAACGACATCCAACCATCCTCCACCAACACCACGCGCCACAACAAACCCCGCAATTGTACGATACAGCCCAAGCAAAATGAACACACCGCCCAATACAAATGTCATAACGCCCAATACATCTACCGGTTTCCACAGCATTATCACACCAGCGACCGCCAAAACAATTGCCTCGACAATCAATAAAGGCGCGCTGCGCTCATATAATCGTTGTACAGCATGCGCCACAGGATTATACGCTACATTTTCAACAAAAGAATCCTTTCTTTTTGACATACCTTCATTCCCTTATTATCTGTTTTTTACACATAAATTATGCCAGAATTATAGCATAAATTCGTCGAGAATGAATTCACAAGACTATTTATCAATAATTTTATTTGCTTTTGCAATTAATTGAATCAACATATCGAAATTATCTACCCCCATACCCGCCTTCAGCAGATTCAATTTTTCGGCTTTTTGCCGAACAATTTTATTAAACAAATCGCGTCCTCGCTTACTGGGCATAACATAGACACTACGCCCATCTTCAGGCGACGGCACACGCACAATTAAACCTTGTGATATCAATGCTGCAATATGACTACTTATCATCGCCTTAGATACATGCAACGCATCCGCCAAGGCAGCGGGGACATGCGGTCCTGGCACCGTACACATAATATTCAGTACTGCAAATTGGCTGGCCCGGATCGGCATATCATCACACACACTACGCATAACCGCACGACAAAACCGCATTATTTCCGTTTCCATTTTTACAGTCCTTTTAGTTAACTAATGTTAACTATTATAATTAACACACATTAACTAAATCAAGAAAAAAATAAAATCATAAAAAATCGCTACAAATGCGACGGCTTCACAGTTATTTCACCTTAAACGGCTCTACAAATTTGCGACGTTCTTGCTCACGGAACCACAATTGAAACAAAAAGTTCTGCAATCCCATATACTGTCTACGCGCGATTAAATCGGCTATATTCAACCCCATCCAACCCGATGGATTTGCTTCATACAGGCCTGTTTTCGGATTATAAACAATAATATTTCCTGAAACAAAAACAGAACGATCATTATTCAACGGACATTTTACAAACTTATTCATCCCAGGCCACGACATTTCTGTCACACCCTGAACCGCCGCCAAAACAATCTTGCGATTATCCATTTCTGGCATTGACTCTAACGCCCTACGCGCCCCATCTGCGTTCACAGACACAACGCCCGCCGGATAACCCGCATATTCATGCTGATTCAGCTCTCCGGTACGATAATCATACGCCAACACTTTGTGATATGGCACATCCAGTAATTTTTCAATATTTGCCCTTGTTAACTCTAGCTTTTTTCAATCTTCATAAAAACCCTTATAAAATCTAGAAAGACAAGACTAACACACAAGGCATCAATATCAACAAGAAAATAATCGACCAAAACAAAAAAATCCCGACAATGTCGGGATTAAACTTTACATTTCATTAGCGCCATTTTCCCCCAGGAACACGCTTCGCATACGAAATTCTTTCATAATATCAACCTTGGCACCAGCATTCTTAAAAATGCGCACTTTGGCACCCCCTTGTTCTGGGACTTGCATTACCATATTTAAATCTTTTACCATATCAGTCATTTCAAATGCCTCTTGTCAAAACATCTCTCTGACGCAGCCAATATATACTACAAAAAACTTTTTGTCAAGTCTAATTGCGTTATATTTTACTGCTCACAACCATATTCTCCACAGGCGCCAACCGCGTATTCCTCAACCTCTATCGCCATAGGAACCGGTTTTGGATCTTCCGTATAGTGAATTTCTTTAACAACACGCACACGACGATTGGCCGCATTTGGTGTATTATCTGGGGTTGGAACCGCTAAGTCTTCTTCACCTGCAGAAACCGCGACAATCTGACTGGCCGGAATACCGTACTTAATCAGCATTTTCTGCACCGCCTCTGCACGACGACCGCCCAAGGCATAATTATAATTCGACGAACCCGCAGTATCCGTATGTCCAACCACAGAAACCTTGATATTCTTGTTTTCTTGTGTTGCATCAACCAACTGCTTAATCAAGTCCTGATACTCTGGCTTAATTGTCGCCTTATTAAAGTCAAAGCGCACTTCAAACACTTCTTCCATAACGTGTTGAGTTGGTTCCAACGGAATCTGTTGAACCTTAATCATTGTTTTTTCGCCCTGCGCCGCCTGAATTTGATCCAAACGCGCGTTAATAGCCGCCAATTCCGCACGCATAGCCATCATCATATTGATAAATTCTTCACGCGACACCAACTCATCACCAATCATAGGTGGTTCTTTTTCATTTACAACGACTGCAACAGATGGCGCATTTTTACATTCTGTATCACCCTGAACACATGGTTGGGCCTGACATTCCATATCACCTGCTGGACAATCAACCGCCATCAAATGATTACCACTATTACGCACGCTGTTATCACTTTCGCTTTTTGAAATAGATTTATCCCCGCCATAAATATTCTGATTAAATACCATTGGCTGAACTGGCACTGGATTGATTAAGTGTTCTGGCACATTAACGTTATTAACAACAATAACACCTTCACGCGCAGCACTCGAACCACGCATAGCATTCATGCCACGCGTTTCTGGATAATAAGTTCCGGCTGTACGCTGTGTTGTTGTTTCAACTACTGTTTCACCATTCGTTGCCACCACCGTTTCACGTTCAACAGCACTCTTTACAATCTTACCACCCTTGCAATCACGCAACGCAACCAAGGTTTTATTAAATCTGTCACGGCATTGATTTGCAGTTGCCACCTGACCACTTGCCGCTGCTGACAACCAACAATCAAACTTTGCCTGGGCCTCGGCCGCCAATTCTGGATTAGTATAAGACGCATCGTTCTTCAACTGTTCCATCAAATCATTGTACGCAGTATACAATTCAAAGGATTCCTGTTCATTTTCCACAGGCCAATTTTCCAAAGTTTCTGGGAACGGCACTTCGCCACTAAATGCTGCGACCGCCTTGTTTGCGAACAGTTCGCCCATCTCGGCATAACCGCTGGTTCGCGCATTATAAATCGCATAAGAACGATAATTCATCGCCAACTGATTCAAGAAAGAATCCTGATGTGGTGCGGAATAAACATCCAACGCCTCGACATAATCAACCGTCGGCGTTGCCACCATACCCGTATATTCCATTGCTTCGCCGCCCGAACGCGCGCACGCCCCAAGCGCCACAACGCCCGCCAGCATCAACATACGAGAAACAACCCATGTCGCAACATTTGATTTATATTTCATTGTTTATTCCCTTCTTTCTTTAATCCCCTCTATTATACGATTTTTGAGGCATTTAGTAAAGCAGAAAAACACATACAAAAATAAAAACCGCCAATGGCGGTTTCCTTTATCTTCCTTTCAGGATTCTTGCTTTATTCTTATCCCATTCGCGCTGTTTGATTGTTTCGCGCTTATCAACCTTATTCTTACCATAACCAACCCCCAGCAAGACCTTTAAGCGCCCACGATTATTAAAATACAACTTCAACGGCACAATGGTTGCACCCTTTTCCTGCAATTTTCCGATTAAACGATTTATTTGATTGCGATGCAACAACAACTGACGACTGCGTCGTTCATCAAAATTCACGATGCGCGCAGCGGTTGGTAATTTTTGAATTTCCACACCGGCCAACCACAAATTATCACCACGACGTTGAACAAAACCATCAACAATAGTCACCAATCCATATCGAATTGATTTAATTTCCGCCCCCGTCAAAGAAATTCCAGCCTCGATAGTATCTTCAATAGAATAATTAAATCGCGCCTTGCGATTTTCCGAAACCTGACCAGATTTAATAATTTGTCTTACCATAGCACCAAGATTTTATATCAACCACACCCAAAAAGCAACATTTCTGTACCAAAAATTAAAACACAACAAAAATCCCGCCAGCTGGCGGGATTTTTTATCAGAATCTGTACGAACCAGAAACCTTGATATTATGCAGTTGAATTGCATCATTGTATTGATAGCGATAATCAATTCCAAACTGCAACCCACGCGCAGACAACAACTCAACACCACCACCAATATTTGCCCACAATGGATCAATATCGATGTCGTACTTTGTAAATTCATCTGCAACCGCAAACTTATACTTTGCAAAATCTGGTGCGCCAAACACATCGTATTCAACACCAACCGACGCATATGGACGAATCTGGAACCACGCCGATGGATAAATACGTTTCTGCGCGATTAAAGAATAACCTGGTGTTAACACAAAATAGCCATCAGACTTCAATCGCATATAATCTTCGCCTGCAGCCTTTTCCTTCAGACTAAATCCAAAGTTATACCCAACGCGTGCATACGCATTACCAATAACGTACTGATTCAGAATATCATGCATCAGGCCCCATTCACTCATCAAACTGAACGCAGTACCATCACCGTCAATTCTGTCAACAAAGTTCTGGGTGCGATCCACATCAAACACATGCAAGTCCAAGAACGCATTACCATACAAACGTGCCTTTTCACCCAAAATCTTCATCAAATAAGCGCCCAGACCAACGTTGGTATCTGCAACATCAATTTTGACATTACCCATTTCCGATACGCCCGCATAACTCAAATCCATCGAATCGCCTGCCTTGGATGTTGTGTGCGACACACGTCCCGTCAATCCCAAAACCAACGTATTTGATTCTTGCCAATCGAATCCACCGGCAACACTAAAGCGATGCCCATCTGTATGCTTACCATCATCGATATTCTGATAGAACATACCATAATCAACATCCAACCACGCCTTGTTCAAATTACGATGACGGTTCCAGATAAATTCATCAAACATACGATCTTCAAACGAACGGAAAGATGTATGTTCGTTCAATGCAACTGCCCCGGCAATCTGCTCGATTTCTCGAACCTGGAACAAGCGACTGAAACGCGCCAATGCACCACCATCACGATTCAAGACATAGTCTTCCATACGGTTGTACAGTTCATTCGCCATCGTTGACAGATTGGTTCCATCAAACACCAGCGGAATAACTTCTATTGGCGTACGATTATAGAACTTTTTATTAATCAACTGCCCTGCAATCATATTATCCAATGCACCGGCAGACACATATTCGCCCTTGGTATGGTCATCTTCGCGTGCGACAATTGGCTGAATCTTAAAGACCTCAACCGGACCACCAAAACGTGGGTCAAATACGATATACAAACTGTCCGCCACACCGTTTTCATCCACATCACGCACAGATATATACGCTGGCAAATCTTCATCAGAACCATTGATATCCGTATCAATTTCACCATCACCATCCGTATCCTTACGCAAAATCGCCGACAAATAATCCATACAAATCGATCCATCCGCATTACAGAAACTGACGTTCAAATTACGGATTTTTGTTGCCAAATCTGCGACACCTTCTTCTGCATGCAAGAACCAAATTGCCGTTCCTTGGTCCACAATATCAAAGATATCAATACCAATCTGTGGCTGTCCCAATTCACCACCCGCACTTAATGCGCCCAACGTATTCAAATCCGATTCGAATTTACCACCAACGGTAATCAACGCACGCACATTATCACCTGACGCATTGGTAATCTGCCCCAACGTTTCATCATCATTCAGACTGACAGATGCCCAATAATTGATATCTGTTTCGTTAATACCATTGCCACTAACCGCATATGGCAATATAGCAGCATTAACCTGACTGCCGTCATTAAAGATATAGTTCCCAGCAATTGTCATCTTTTCCAGACCGATAAAGTCCACATCACCCGACACACTACCCGCCTGAACATTCATCCAATTACCATTCGGATTGGCAACAAAGCGCAAATCATTGGCAATAATATCACCACCGACCTCAACACTGCTGGTATTAACGGTTAATTTGCCATCCTGATTTATTCCTGCGACCTTCAAACCTGCTGTTGTAATAACATAGTCATCGGCATCAACATTGATATCCTTGCTGGACAATGCGCTGCCCCAATTTTGATACAACATCGCATTCGTATCAATCGCCCCTGCAACATCCATGCCTGCACCACTCAAAATCAAATTACCTGCATTCATGCTCAATGCATTGGCTTCGAATAAACCTGCCCCAGAATCAACATCTATTACACCAGAATTATTGGTAATTTCATCTATGGCGATACCCTGCCCTGCAACCAAATACAAGTTGCCTGCATTGACTAAATCTGCCACTGCAATGCGATTCCCCGCATCCAAAGTGGCAAATGCGCCATCCGCAACATTAATATCACCTGTAATTGAAATATTTGTACCAATGTCATACGTTGTATTACCTGACATTGCAATGAAATCACCACCAATTGTTAAGTTAGCTGCACTAAAATCAGATGCCTGCAAATTCAACATTCCGCTTGTTCCACCTTGAACAAAATCACCTGCGACACTTGTTGCGCCTGCGATTTCAACGGTTGTGGCATCAATATTCGCCTGTGTGTCAGCATCACCACTAACGGTCAGGCTCTGCGCCACCAACCATTCAGAAGTCAAATTCATAACACCAGCATTCTGTTCAATAATATCCGTCGAAATATCTGTTGCCGCTTCGATAGTTAACGAACCACTATTTATGATACTATCAGAATCAACAACTCCTGACACAGATACAATTTCTGCATTGCCAGTATTGCTAAATCCACCCAAAAAAACTTCCTTTGCAACGACATCCAAACTACCGGCATTTGTTGTTAAACCCGCCACATTCAAGACAGCAGACGCATCAATATCAACTGTTCCTTTATTCCCCAGCGTACCATTGATATTCACCGCATCAGTCGAATTAAACGCCAGCGTATTTCCCAAACCAACAGACACCGCACCAACGCTAATATCTGCACCATCTGCCGTGGTCTTCAAGGTCAATTCATCAGTTGTTCGCACCACTAAACCAGATGTTGGCGCAACCGGATCATTTTCCTCGTCAAAATAGACATTCCCCGCAATATTGATATCACCTGCGTTTGTCGTAACATTTCTACCGTGCACGATAAACTTAGAATCGCCAGCCAACGAACCAACCACTAAATCATCTGCAAACGTTTCAAATACACCACCATTATTTGCTGTCAAATCACCTGCAATCCGCACATAAGATGTCGCGTTTGTTCCCAACGTCAAATCCCCCAGATTTTCAACTGTCGCATCACCTGAGACGTTAATAATCGGCGCATTCAACTTAATATTACGAACAATCGACGAATCGGTCACATTGATGTCACCACCAATCAATATCGCATCCGCATTCATAACAAAAGGCGTTGTACCACTTGCCGCAACATTAACATCCCCGGCGTTCCCATCCGCCGCAGCATTCAAATTACCCGCAATTTGCGCGGAACCACCAATGGTCAAATTACGCAAACTGCTGCCCAGGTTAAGAACACCTTGGGACACAGTCAACGCGCCACCAATCGACATATTCCCCGCCAACGCATCCAGTTTTACAACACCACCCGCTGCATTAACAGAACCAACAGTAACCGCACCACCATTCGAATCGGAACCACGAACCTCTATCGTACCGCTGTTATTCGTAACCGCGCCTGTAATATCAACATTTTTTGCCCAAATTGTTGTTATACCCTGCGTATTTGTAACATTACCGCCAACTTTTACCGTACCGCTAGTTTCCGTCAACGAAGAAACAGTCAAATCCGCCGTTGCGCCGGCATTAGACAACGACTCGACATCAACTGTATTACCATTCAATACAGTCTTCGCCAAATTTGACACCGCCCCATTAACGGTCAAGGTATTTGCAGCCACCAACTTGGTTTCGCCAGAATTTCCAACAACCGCACCAGCAATTGTAATATTTTGGTCTGCACTAATATTCAAAGTTGCTGCATCATTTTGAACAGAATTTGCTGCGATATTATTTGCACTAATTGACATTGTTGCGTTCGAATTGCCCGCAGCGCCATTTAACACCGTTGTCAAGTTCGACAAATCCCCATCTGTAAGATTAACATCAAACTTATTCAGGTTATTGGCAAACATGCTAAACCATTTGTCTGTTTGTGCATTTTCGCCAAATTCCAATGTTTTCGTGGTCAAACTAAATTCATTGCTCGCCTGCATTCCAGACAAATTCAAGCCATATTCAAAATAAGTCACCCCATCCACAGTTGCATAAAAATTACCCGAATTAACAAAAGAATATGTATCCTGGTCACCACCATTGACAGTTAAACTTGCCACATCCAATATTATGGTTCCGCCAACATTATCATTCTTCATTGTCCCATCAACAGTCAAATCACCCCCAGAAATATTCATTTCTGCGACAGAAGAATTTTCTAAATTGCCCGCGATGTCTATTTTTCCACCTGCGGTAGCCAACGTAATATCGCCTGCATTATTACTATGCACATCTCCATTTGATACAATACTTGCACTTGTATCATTATCATCTGGATCGTCCGCAATCCCTGCCGAAACATCCACAGAAGTCTGTTCAGCATTTGCAATCAAACTATCAAACTCGACATTACCATTGGACGAAATGTTCATTTCACCTGCATTTGCATTAATCGCCCCAACTTTCACAGAATTCGCATCAACAGATACATCACCATATGCAATCACGGCCCCATTAACAGTCAATGCATCAATCCCCGCCAATGTTAATGTCGCTGATTTTGTTGAATCACCAACCAAGACCGCCTGGTTTGTCATCCCTGAACCAATCGTCAAATTAAATCTTTGATCTGGGTTTGAATCAGAATTCTTAAATCCCAATTCATAACCATTTAACACCTGCAATAATGAACCAATCGATACATCCCCCGTTGAAACAACCGTAAAAGGATTAGTTGCAGTAGTTAATACATATAAATTACTAAGTTTACCATCAATCGGCGTCACATCCGCTGTACCAGGATTAAATGCTTCGCCAACATTCATATTATACGCAACCGCAAAACCAGGTGCAACTGTCACATTATCCGTTGTTTTACCGCCTGTTGCATCTATTCCATTTCCACCATCAATCACAACAGATTGACCTTCCTCAATAGCCCTTTGCCACGCATCATAAGCCACAGATACTGCGGGATCTGCCCCAATTGGCGAAATTTCCGCTGGCGCAGCCTTAACACCCATTGGCAACAAACAACAAACCAAAGAAATCAACTTTTTCATCATTTTTCTATTTCCTTCCCATAACAATTATGATTATATTATGGCACATTTCATTTTCCTATGGCAAGATGAAATTACATGCTTAAATGTTAAGGAAACTAAGGAGAAGAATTTATGTTTGAAATAAAGAAAATTCATGCTCGTCAAATTATGGACAGCCGTGGTAATCCGACAATCGAATGCGACATAACATTATCAGATGGTGCATTCGGACGCGCGGCGGTTCCATCAGGTGCATCAACAGGTTCTTTTGAAGCCCTAGAACTGCGCGACGGCGGCAACACATATATGGGCAAAGGCGTTTTAACCGCAGTCAAAAATGTAAACGATATTATTGCCCCGGCTTTAATTGGCATGGACGCATCCAAGCAGACAGAAATCGATGAAAAAATGCTGGAATTAGACGGCACACCAAACAAAGACAAATTGGGTGCGAATGCAATCTTGGCGGTATCAATGGCATTGGCACACGCGGTGGCGAATGCAAAACACATTCCTTTATATAAATATATTGCTGAAATCTATGGCAACGATAATCCATGTGTTTTACCACGCCCAATGATGAATATTATCAATGGTGGCGCACATGCGGACAACGGATTGGACGCCCAGGAATTTATGATTATTCCAAACGGCGCAAAATCTGAAGTCGAAGCGATCCGCATGGGTTCAGAAATATTCCACCACTTAAAATCTATTCTGAAACGTGGTGGCAATTCCACAAACGTCGGCGACGAAGGCGGATTTGCACCAAACTTTAATTCCTGTGCCGAAGCCCTGGACACAATTGTTGCGGCAATACGTTCCGCAGGATACGAACCAGGCCAACAGGTTTCAATCGGTTTAGACGTTGCGTCATCTGAATTTTATTCTGACGGCGTATACAATTTTGAAGGCAAAAAATTATCATCCGACGAAATGATTGAATTCTATGAAAAACTAATCTCAGATTACCCAATCATCTCTATCGAAGATGCCTTGGCCGAAGAAGATTGGGCGGGCTGGAAAAAATTAACAGAACGCATTGGTTCTAAATGTCAATTAGTTGGCGATGATTTGTTCGTCACGAACCCAGAACGTCTGGCACGCGGCATTGAAAAAGGTGTTGCAAATGCAATTTTGATTAAGGTTAATCAAATTGGTTCTTTAACAGAAACATTGCGCGCAATAAAAATGGCACAATCTGCAAATTATGGTGTCATTATTTCACATCGCAGCGGCGAAACCGAAGACACCACGATTGCGGACCTGGCCGTTGCGACAAATGCTGGACAAATAAAAACCGGTTCTATGTCACGCACCGACCGCATGGCAAAGTATAATCAGTTAATTCGTATCGAAGAAGAACTGGACAAATCCGCAAAATATGGTTTATAATCATAACGGAATGAATAATCGGGGGGGCATACGCCCCCCCTTTCTCAATAATGAAATATGTTTAATAACGTTGATTTTTTACCAATCATTAAATATGCGCTATGTGCATTATTGGCACTTGGCGTAATATTTGCCCCTGCATGGGTTGCACGCCAAAATGGCAAAGGAAAACCCGACATGCACGCCGTCCGCCTGGGCAGTTGGATTTTCGGCTGGTCAATCATTGGATGGCTGTGGTCACTATTCTGGGCAACACGCAAATAACACCATCCACTCCACTAATCTATACCCCTTGGTAAACTTTCAAAAATCCCACCCCCATACAAACAATGTTTTTCTTCCTCAGATCCACTTATGGATTCCTTTTCCATACCAATTGCACAGGCCTGATTCAAATCTGAAATCATTGTAACCGTACACCAATCATCCTCGTTCAAATTCTCTGTGGCATTAACCAACACCATACCCTCTTTTTTACACGCTGTGTCCGCTGCATCCTCAACAGGCAACGCCGCAACACACTTGGCAGATTTACCCCATTTACTGCGACGTGCACCATTTTCCCAACACAGACATGCACCCCACGATTGCGTCGCCACACTCAAACTGTAATCACGCGGGCACATATCTTCATCATCACCAATTTTATACAAATCCACCAAGGATTTTTTATCATCTCCCAATATTTCTTTTTCGTAACGAGACTTTTTAAAATTTGCCAAACAGAAATTCTCATCCTTATACACCCCATCATCAAACAAATGATACTCCATAAAACGTCCCTGCAAGTTCATACATTGGGTTGTCAACACAGATATTATCTGATTATAAACCTCGGTTGCAACACCGGTTGGGCGTAAATAACGATGTTTAAAGTTATTATTTTCATCAAACAAACCATATCTGACAAACGTCTTGTTTTCTTCCTCGGATGCACCTGTCGACAAAGAATACGAATACTGATTATCATAATAATCACGCGTCACCTCAGCCACATCAAAACCACCGAATGCCTCTTCCACCATTTTTGGGTCACTACATGCTGTAATTTTAGTCAACTGCTTTGCGCATTCTGATTTATAATCTTGTACTAAATTACCATCTTCATATTTTACCTCATACAACGCAAACCAATCTGGTGCACGTTCTGAATTCGCCGGGAACAAACCACTGTACGGATAATAGAAGTTTTCATAATTTGTACCGCCATATTTATCAAAGCATTGCTTTACCACCGCACGACACGCTGTCAAAGTATCTGTATGTTTAATACTATCTATGTATTGCGCAATAATATTGCCATCAAACATATTGTTACATGAATTTACATAATCCGAACACATCTGTGCATTCAACGCCACCTTACTTGGCTGTAAAACAATTCCTGCATCCCCCGCCAATTCTGCCATTGCAGTCGTAATCGCCGTATCACCATTCATATAGCACCCTGCAACAAAGTCAAAACATCCTTGCTTAATTTCGGCTACTTTTGATTTTTGGGCATAATAAATTGATAGCATTGCTTTATCCAAATACTCTGCCCAAACAGTATCAGCATTTTCCACGCACTTATCTAACGCCGGCTGAGCAAACTTTTTAACCCTATTTTCAAAATTCTGAACGAACACACGATTTGATGAATTCTTAGACAATTTTTGCTCTGCAACCTCTACCCCATCGCTAAATACCAGCATTTGCTCTAATTTATAAAAATCTTCAACACCTGCAATTGGTTTTCCTGTTGAAACATCAATAAACTGCCCATTATCCAGACACTTATGATAATTTGCGCCACACACCTGCTCACTCAGAATCGCATTTTCAACCTCGTTAATACATGTGGTAATATCAGAAGAGTTGTGTTTCTGTCTATTTTCCACACGCGCCAAATCCAGCATGGCACTACCCTCACGCACAGCTGCCTTCATTTTTTTCTGTGTTTGCTCTATTGCTGTCTGAACTGTATTACAATCCTGTTCAACTGCCATCAAATATGCCGTTATTGCCCGTTGCAACGATGCATCATTACAATCTGCGCGCACGGCATCACGACATTGGGGGTAAACCGCACTATACAAAGCATTACCGTTATATGCGGCAATTGCCTGACCGGCATCCGCCATTCCAAACGCATTTACCGTATCGAATGAAATGTTAATACTATTCAAATCAGAATATTTTCCACCAACGGTCGTATCTTCACCACGAATAGAATTCATAATCGCTTGCAGCAATACCTTAGACGCAGATGTGTCATCTGTCAAAGCCGCCTCACCTTCAGATTGGGTACGCATCGCCAGTGCCTGGGCCGCGGTCATTCCAACAACATCCAAAGATTCTGTAAATACTGTCAGTTTTTCACCTGCCTGTTCCAACACACCACGCACTTCATCCAACTGAAACACCCGATCATTACATGAACAGCGACGGTAATCGTCATTCTTCAGCATACAAAACTGGTCCATACATGAAAAATAGGTATTTTTACACTGCTCATACTCCGCCCCAGTCCGCGTTGACGACAGGTTATCCCCAGCACGCGCCACAATTGACGTCATATTCCGTGAATTATTGACATTTTTTGCTGTCCTGGCGTTTGTTGAACGTGCAACCGTCCCACTACGCGCAACCGTAGTGCGAGCATTCTTAGAATTTGACGTCCCACGCGACGACAAAACAGACGTGCGATTTTCAACGCGCTTTACTGTAGTTGCAGTACGCGCCTGAGTTTGTGAAATATTTTTATCTGATTTCGCACGCGAAACCGCCGTTCCATCACGAACGGCTGCATTTGCGACACCAACGCAAACCAGCAGATTTGCAAGAAAAACCAGAACTCTCTTCATCTCTGATGGAAAGTCTAGCAAATTTGGCATTTCCCGTGCAAGCGAATAATATAAGATATAAAAAACCTATTTTTCTTGTTGCAAAGATTTGAAAATTAATATAACATACCTGTCGCCTGCGGATATGGCGGAATTGGTAGACGCGCTAGTTTCAGGTACTAGTGGTAGCAATACCTTGGAAGTTCGAGTCTTCTTATCCGCACCAGTTTTGGGGTTGTAGCTCAGTTGATAGAGCGCTACGTTCGCATCGTAGAGGTCGTGGGTTTGAGTCCCATCAGCTCCACCATAGTTTACGCCGTGCCGCTGGAATGCGGCATTATTAAAAAGTCTTCGGGGATATGGCGGAATGGTAGACGCTGAGGACTTAAAATCCTTTGGTCATTGCGACCGTGTGGGTTCGAGTCCCACTATCCCCACCACGCATTCGCCCAATAAACGGCGATTTTTTATTTGGATGTGTAGCTCAGTTGGTTAGAGCGCTTCGTTCACATCGAAGAGGTCGTTGGTTCAAGTCCAATCACATCCACCACAAATACAAACACCCCAACCGGGGTGTTTTTTTACTTCAAATAAAACGTTATTGTCGCAACGACACGAACTTTTTTATTTATTGCCTGGCGTTCATTGGACGACCAACTGTCCGTCGGATCACGCGATTCAATACTGAAAACACCCTGATTTGCACTTTTAATTTTACCCAAACGCGCATCTGCATCCTTGGCAAACTGTTCCCCGGCTGCGGTGGCGTTCTTGGTTGCCTGCTCTATCATAGATATTTTAATATCATTCAATCCATTAAATATATAAATCGGCCCCGCATAATCTTCGGTAATTGTAATCCCGCGACGAACCAGTTCGCCCATACGACGCGACACACTATCTACCAATTCAACATCATGCGACCGCACCATAACCCCCGTTTCAATCACATAGCGACCATCATTCTTCTGATTCTTTAATTCTGCATCGGTGTATCCGGCATATTTATCACGCACCTGGACACGCAAGTTCTGAATATCATCTGGCGAAAAACCAGCCTCTATCAAAAACATATTGATTTCAGTTATATCATTATCAATACGCTGTTGTAATTCTGCCAAATCACCGCCAACACCATTGATTTTAATATTCCAAACAGCGGTATCTGCAACGACATCACGTTCCGCCAACCCTTTGACCGTAACGGTACGCCCAGACATAGCACGATAAATACCATCACCAATAAAAAATCCCCCCAACGCAATTCCAATTGACAACACAACCAGCCAAACGCCAGACATAGACTTTAATTTTTGTGAAATTTTCATGATACCTCCCCCTTATCTGCCTATAATGTAATACAAAAAAACACGCAGGTCAAAACTATTTATTGCGAATAATTTCACCAATCACATAATTTGCCATCATCAAACCAAAAGTCCCTGTTATTGTTACAATCGACCCCAAGTTTTTCGCATGGCCAACAACTGGTGCCGGGGCTTCGGTCGAAAATACGGCAGGATAATCCGGCAACCCCAGTCCACGAACCAAACGTCGCACACGCGCTGCCAACGGACAAACACTTGTTTTTGATATCGGCATAATTTTAATTTTAGCCAAATCCGTTTTGGACGCCGCCCCCATACTGGTAATCAATGGCACATTATGCGCATGCGCCCACCTGTACAGCGCAACCTTAGATTCCACACTATCAATCGCATCAATAATAAAATCAGGCACAACGTCTATATCCGTTGTATCATCCCAGAACACATTGACGCGATGAACCGTAATATCTGGGCTTATATCAAAAATCCGGTTTTGTGCCACATCAACTTTGTTTTTACCAACGGTTGAACCGACTGCAAACAATTGACGATTTATATTTGATTCTTCCACCACATCAAAATCCACAACAACCAGACGACCAACACCGGTTCGTGCCAGGGCCTCAATCGCGAACGACCCAACCGCACCACAACCAACAACCATCACGGTCGCTTTTTTCAGTTTTTCAACCCCTGCATCACCAAACAATAAACGCGTTCTGTGCAATCTATCCATTTTTCAACATTCCCATTGTATTTTCATAAAAATTTACCTGCGGACAAACCCGCGCAACCTTTTCATCAATCACAACAATCTGCGCCGGGTTATCAGAATCAGTTTCAATCATAACACGTCCAGACGGCACATCATTAACAACATCACGCACATCCCTAAATGAAAAAAACGCATTATAATCCGCAACCAGTCGCGCAACATCCGCCTTATTCCCAGAAAACCGATGAAACAGCATAAACGATGGCATTTTTGATTTATGCGCCTTGAATATCGCAAACATCCTGTCCCACGCCCCAACACAATGCACATGCACACCGCGTCCCAAATCCGCTGCAATTTCCAATTGACGCACAAAGACATCTATTTGTGCATCCATATCAGGCTTATGTTTATCCAACCCAATTTCCCCAATCATAATATCAGGATTTTCAGTCAACAAATTACGCAATTGCGCATCCCACCCATCTGCTAAATCACCCACGAACCACGGATGCACACCAATCGCCCCAAACACAGACGGATTTTTATGCGCGCATTCAATTACCGCCCCCCACTCTGCTGGATTTGTGGCATTAACAATCGCCCCGATATTATCGGGCAAATCACAATCAAACAAATGACAATGCGCATCAATGAATTTTTTCATAGCAACACCAAAAACGCCCACAACTGGGCGTTTGATATTTAACCATTTACAATTTCCAGCACGCGCCCCGGCACATCTGCAATTGCAATTCTTTCCTGTTCCATCGTATCACGATGACGCAGGGTTACTGTACCATCTTCCATCGTCTGATGGTCAACAGTAATACAAACCGGCGTACCAATTTCGTCATGACGGCGATAGTTTTTACCAATATTGCCTGAATTTTCCAATTCAATACGTCCAATTGCCATTTTACGCAGTTTTGCCACAATATCATTTGAGATATCCAACAATTCCGGAACATTACGCGCCAACGGAATAACCGCTGCCTTAACCGGGGACAACTGTGGCTTTAACTTCAAAACAGTACGCACTTTACCTTCACCCAAATCTTCTTCTTCATATGCCTCAATCATCACCGCCAACATAGCACGATTTACACCCATCGCAGTTTCAATCACATATGGAATAAAGTTTTCGCCACTTTGTGGGTCAGAATAAGACAATTTGGTTGTACTGTCTTTATTTTCCAGTACATTGGCATTGATTTTGAAATCTTTCTGCCCCTTGGTATGCGACCCCAAGTCAAAATCCTGACGATTATGAATACCTTCTACCTCATCAAAGCCGTCTGGAAATTCATATTCGATATCAACCGCTGCCTTGGCATAGTGCGCCAATTTTTCGTGTGGCAAGAATCGCAATTTATTCGCAGGAATCCCCAACGCATCAATCCACCATGCCATACGCTGTTCCATCCACATCTGATGATATTTTTCGTCATCAACCGGATTTACAAAGTACTGCATTTCCGCCTGCTCAAATTCACGCATACGGAACACAAAACCACGCGGAGAAATTTCGTTCCGGAACGCCTTGCCAATTTGGGCAATACCAAATGGCAGTTTATGAGGTTTTGCATCCAGTACATTTTTGAAATTAGTATATGTTGTTGTTGCTGTTTCTGGACGCAGATATGCATTAACCGCACCATCTGCCGTTGCCCCAATAGACAACCCCATCATCAACTGATACGCACGCGGTTCTGTAATATCGCTGCTGCCACAATTATCGCACTTGGACATATCTTTCATCTTGTCCTGGCGCATACGCGTACCACATTTTTTACATTCCACCAATGGGTCAGAAAAACCCGCTTCGTGTCCTGAATATTTCCACAACAAACGATTTGAAATCAACGCCGCATCCAGACCTTCGATATCATCGCGCGAATAAATCATGGAATTCCACCACGCATTGCGGATATTCTTCATCAATTCAACGCCATACGGACCATAATCATATGCACCACCTAATCCACCATAAATTTCAGAACCTGTAAAAATAAATCCACGGCGTTTGCACAATGCAACGATATCATTAACTGTTTTTGCTGGCATAATTTAACCCCTATATTTAATCAGACTTATATATTATACTGATTTTCATATTTTTCAACCTTGAATTTATTTGACAATATAAATTTTGTATCGCAAGATACTGCCCATGACACGCGATCAAGCATTTTCTGTATTAGGATTAAAACCAGACGCCACACCTGCGCAAATCCGCGCAAAATGGCGCAAACTGGCCATGCAGTATCACCCAGACAAAAACCCTGGCAACAAAACAGCCGAGGCTAAGTTCAAACAAATAAACATCGCGCACCAAATAATAACAACGCCCCACCCGCAATCTGCATCAATTCCAACACCGGAATCACAAAGCGAAAAACGCCGTGAAACATTCCAAGATTTTGTAAATTACGCAAATTTTATAATTTCTGACTTAGAAAGATTTGATTTGAATGAACGCGGGCGCCAACAAATCGCAGAATTAAAGAAAACACTACAAACCATCATCAAAATGCGCAAGTTTGTCAACTGCGCATACATTTCATCAATTTCAGGCATGTTGGGCATGTTCGCATACAATCAAATATTTGGCTATGATGCACCCCATATCGGGCTGGTCGTATATCCAATTATCGGTGCAACCGTTATTGGTGCCGCCATTACCCAAGATAAATTCAAACCAAAAATCAAACAAATGGCCGATTTAATACACAATATAATTCAAAATACACGATAAAAAAAATCCCGCGATTGCGGGATTTATCTTTTATTAAATGCTGTCTGCATTAACCCAACGTCCGTTCTTTAACAAACCTGGGGCCATTCCTTCGCTATTACGCAGTGCATCAATAACACCACGCGCCTGGGCTGCATCCAGATTCACAATACGAACCTTGAACATATCACCTTCATTAACAACAACTGCATCACCATATGTCTTCATGCGTTGTGCCAAAGAATCTGCGCTGTCTTGGGCGTAAAACGCGGCAACCTGTACACTGTAATCACCAGAAACCGGGGCTGCTGCAACAGGTTCTGCGACCTGAACAGGCTGTGCAACTGGTTGCTGTTCTGCGACAACAACAGATGTCTCAACCGCAACTGGTGCCGATGTACCCAACGTCGCATTTTTCACTGCCATTGACTGTTCAGATAAAACCTGAATCTGAACTTTGCCCTGACCATTCAAACCAATTTTCTGGGCTGCTGCTGGCGACAAGTCCATCAAACGCGTATTTACGAATGGGCCACGATTATTAACACGCACAACAACCGCCTGACCATTATCCAGATTTGTTACACGCGCAATCGTAGGCAGTGGCAAAGTCTTGCTTGTTGCGACCATCTGATTTACATCAAACACTTCACCGTTGCTTGTTTTTGTACCATTCAATTCTGTTGGAATAATCCCAGCAACACCCGTCTGATTATATGTCATATCTTCAACAGGGATATATTGTACATCATCAACCTTGTACGCTGTACCAATGTAATATTTTGGTGCAGCCGCCAACAGGTAAGAATCATTCAGGCTCTGTTCTGATGCGCCTGTCACCAATGTTTCTTCACCAAAACCATCACCAAAAGTTGCATTACCGCCAGTTGTGCTCAAATCCGCACACCCAGCCAACATCGCAGTTAAAACCGCCAAGGAAACTATTTTTTTCATGTCTGTGGACTCCTTACATTCTTTTATAACTGTATTTTATCATAAATCGGGGTCCGTTTCAAATTTATTTTCTACTACCTTATTTTACGGTCTATTATATACGCCACCGGCAAATAAATAATTCCATATCCCGCAATAACAATGCCCAGAATCCAAATACTGTCTATCGATATACGCGACATAAGCATACCCAAAATCGCCGCCCATAACCCAAATGCTGTCACCGCACGCATTGTCCGCCCATCATGATGCACCAATGCCCGGACACGACACGCACGCCCCAACAAATAGTTTTTCAAATATCCACTAATTACAACACCAATTGGTATTGCCAAATATCCCACAAACGGGAACAAAGATAAGTACAACACCGCCGCCGCCCCCAAAGACACCATACTTGTCTTAACAGGCGTTTTAACATCTTGGGACGCATACAGCGTCTTGCTATAAATCTGACTGACTAACATAGCCGGCAAAACCAATGCCTGAATCATGATTGCCATTGCAACCGCATGCGTTGATTGTGCTGTCCACGCACCATATTCAAATAAATACTTGATAATAGGTTCTGCCAACACAACCAGTCCCACCACACACGGCAAAATCAGCATCAATGAACGGCGCATAGATGAATTTTGCTGAATATAAACGCTGCGCATATTTTTTTCCGCCAACGCGTTTGAAATGGACGACATCAAGACCGTCCCCACCGCCAGACCAATCATTGCAAACGGCAACTGTACAATACGATCAGAATAATACAACCAAGAAACCGCCCCACTTTGGAAACTAGCGACCAACGTTCCTACAATTATCGTAATCTGGTAAAAGCCGCTGCCGACGATACTAACCCCCAATCGCTTGAACAAAGACTTCATCCGCGGTGTCCAACGTGGCACAACCAAGCGCAAACCGAAATGCCGACGACGTATTCTTCCCCACAGCACCCCGAACTGAATTATCCCAGACAGCACAACCGTCCCCGCCATCAGATAAAGAACATTTTGTGTTCCCCATACCATCGCGACCAACAACGCGCCAATCAGCATAATATTCAGCAACACCGGCATAAAGGCCGCCAACAAGAATTTTGAAAACGCATTCAATATAGCCGACAAAAACGCCGCGCCACAGACAAAAATCACATAAACAAACATTATTCGTGATATAACAACCGTCATTTCCATCTTGCCCGGCACCGCATCAAACCCAGGCGCCAGCCCCCAAACAACCAGCGGCATAAATATCTCGAATAATAAAGTAATCCCCAGCAACCCAACCATCAGCCACGAAAACACATTTCGCGCGAACGATTCGTCCCGCTGTGAATCCGCATACATAGGAATAAAGATTGCGGACAACGCGCCCTCGCCCAGCAAATCACGGAACAAGTTCGGCAATTTGAACGCCGCCAAGAATATATCTGACAGTCGCCCTGCCCCTAAAACACGCGCAATTAACATATCGCGCACAAACCCAAAGACACGACTGATACCAGTCATGGCCCCAACACCAAAAATATGTTTGCCCAGTTTCATGTTTTCGATTATACTGCCATCATCGAATAAAAATCAAGACAGGAATAAATATATGAAAAAACAAATTGCTCTATTAGGTATATTAGCAATACTTGCTGGCTGCGCTGGTTCAGACAATGAAATTGTCGCGGAACAGTCTTTGCCCGAAATATACGCGAATGCCTATGCAGAATTTAACGATGAAAATTATGAAGAAGCGGCCATGGAATTCCTGCGCGCTGAAACCCAGCACCCGGCCAGTTCCTGGGCCCCAGACGCCCTGGTTATGGCTGCATACTCACATTATATGGATGATGATTTTGCAGGCGCGTTATTGGCGACCGACCGTTTTATGCGTTTTCACCCTGGTCATCGCGATGTACCATATGTAATGTACCTGCGCGGCATGTGTTATTATCGCCAGGTCAGCGACGTCCGCCGCGAACCAGGCATGTCCGCGTACGCATTGACACAGTTCCAAACCTTGGTCAATCGATTCCCCAACAGTGAATATGCCAAAAACGCAGAAAACAAAATCATCATCTTGAAAAACTATATTGCAGGCAAGGTTATGTATTCTGCCCGCAACGACATGCGTGTTGAGAATTGGCCCAGCGCGATAAACCAATTACAAACCATTGTTCGCGACGCCCAAGAAACAGCCATGACGCCCGAAGCCTTGTACAGATTAACCGAGGCATATACCGCCATCGGTCTACCAGGGCAAGCGCACGGTTACGGCGAAATGCTGAAAACCAATTTCCCAGACAACGAATGGACCAAGAAATTGAAATAGCAAATCCCCCAAAATGGGGGATTTTTCAAGACAAGAAAGGAACTGGTTTTCTATATCAATCCAAAGGACGTGATATAGTTGAAAGAAATCCCCATGATAAAGTTGCTGCCATAGACATCAACACCACGGGCGCGGGCGCGACGATATTGAACATATGGCCCCATCGTCAAATCACCCCACAAATTAGTATCCAGACGCAGAACCGCACTTAAATCACGTTCCAAGTCTGTTGGTACGAACTGCGAATAACTTAAATATTCACGATAGTACCCATTAGATGACAATTTCACCCCTTCGCGAATCTGATATTCCAAACGCCAACCAAGTTCCGCTGCCAATTTACTGGTCTTCTCGCTTGCATCCGTAAAGTCATATTCATACACACCCGTCAAATACAAACTTTTTACAATCGCATTATCAAACAGTGAAATACCGACATTACCACGAACAACCTGCTGACGCGGCGTTTCATCTGCGGTTTTAAATTCTGTGTCATATGCCGCACGCACCGTCGGGCCAAATTTGAATCCCGAAAATTCCCAGCACGCATAGGACAAATTACTGCTTAACAAAATATCATCTGCATTTTCATTACTTGTTGATTTTTCATCATACGGCTTCAATTTTGTTTCGCCGTATTCCATAAACAAGCCATTATCCCATTGGAAACGATTTTTAGTGTATTCCAACGCCGTATCAAACACACCCTTGATAAATGTCTGACTGTCGGCCTTTAATGCAGAAATTGGCGAATCTTGATATTCAGCCGCATTTTTTACGTCCGTTTGCGACCATTCCAAACCAATACGTCGCACCGCCAATGTTAACTTCGCAGAATCAACCGCTGGCGCCTCTTCTGCAGCCGCCATCCCCGGCAACAACGCCCCCAATAAAATCAAAGATACTTTTTTCACTTCACACCCCACAATTATTTCCAAATCCGCAGCACGCCCTCATTATTGGCAAAACGCCAACCACCTTCACGCACAGCGATTGTAAACTTACCACGCACAGACACCGGCAATTTCAAGGTCACCATTCCACCAGAAATAGATTGTGTTCCCAAATCAATCTTCTCGGCTCGCGCTATCTTATTTAACTGAATCCAATCTGCAATCGGATCAGACAATTTAACAGAAACCTCGAAAACATCATGCTGTCCATCTGTTGGCAACCAGTTCTGAATTTCACTGGCTTGCAACCAATTACGCGCGGCTTCTGAATCCAAAGTCATAGAAATATTTGCCGAATACGTTGTATCGGACAATTTTTCACCATCGATACTGGACGACGAAATTAAATTCATCAACTCTGAACTTTTTGCTTTTTTTATCGCAGCCCCCAGGGCATCTGCGTCTGCATATTGCCGCAATGCATCTGCAATAATCTGCCGTCTTGCCTCATCAAAAGCAATGTTTTTTGCGTTCGCAGCCGTATCACTTGTGATATTCACCGACGTCACGCCATACAGATCCACCGCATGCGCCGACGCCAGCACCCCACAACACACCAGCCCAAACAAAAATTTACATATTTTCAGCATAATATCAGAACCTTGCATTTAACCCAACACGAATCCCCAGCGACTTATAAAAAGATTCTATTTCGCCATCAACCTTGTCTTCCCAATTATTCGCACGTATTATCGCAATACTTTCAGCAGGAACATTTTCACCGTCAATTGTCATCCCGGTCAGCATATACTGTTCAGCCAAATCTTGGGTTAAGCCATATTCAGACATCCACCATTCCAACGCATACTGATATTCCAGTTCGCCATATGTCGGGTCCCAAAACGTCGTCGCATCCGCATCCGAAACTGTATAGTAATCATATGTCAAACCAACCGAGAACGAAACCGCGTCCGTTATTGCAGTACGCCAATTTGCACCTGCGCCAAAATGGAATCCAGAACCAATACCCGCCTCGTCCTGAACGGATTTTGGATGTTGCCAATCATAACGATACGGCTGATCACCCGTGGCGGTGTACGACGGCAACCCCAATTCAACATTCGCCGTCACAACATTATATTGATTAATATCATATTGCATATCCAAACCAACATATGGGCCAGACCATTCAACCTCGTACGAATGGCTAACACCAGGCTGATCAAAATAGAATGTCCCATCGGCTTCTGCATATTGCCACCCAGAAACTAAAATCGCCGCATATGCCGGTTCTGCTATTTCCCCCTGATTTGGTAACCCTGCTGGATATACAAAGTTACCATTTTGGTTAATATCCAACACCACGCCATTTGCATCAAAATAAGTATACCCCGGATAAACATGCAGTGAGCCAGGCTCATAACCTTCCGAAATCGTAATCAATGGTCCACACTGGGTTGAACCATCATCAAACGTGACGCATTCATTACCATAATCCGATGTAAATACTGCATTCCCCTTGGTTTCAGACGTTTCCAACTTATACTTTAAATAACGCCACCCAACCGATGGTGTAATCTTCAAATTTCCCCACTTAAAGAAATCCGTCAAACCAACACCGACATTGAACCCCAGCATACTGCCATCTTTGCTGACCCCGGTTGATATTGCATGCCCCATACGCGTACCATTAAAATACTTATTTGTACCGGCTTCTTCATCATAGTACCCACCAACCAACTGTCCTTCTGGGAACCCACCATGGCTAATATCATCGTCAATCATTGTGGATTCGCCGGTCTGCATACCATATTGCAGTCCCGCACCAATCTGCAGGGTTGTATTACCAACATCAAACACATACTTACCCCCCACATCGAACGTCAACCAATCAATATTATCATAGTGCAAATTGGACCCAGCGGTATTCATTTTAAAATCCCACATTGCAACCTGCTTAGACAGTCCGGCATCCAAAGTAAATCCGTGTTTACTGTTTTGTGTTGCCGCACGTTTTTGCTGTGATTGCTGTTGTGCCGTTCCTGTACGCGAACTTGTATATCCTGCATTTGCATATTGATTACGATTATAGGCCGACACACCCTGGGACGAATACGAATTTGTTGTACGCGCACGCTGGGCATAGGACTGCTGGGCATAACTTCTTTGTGGCGACTGATAGTTTCCTGTGTAATATGTACCCGCCGCATGTGCCGCCGCCGACATCAGCACAATTGCAGAACAATCAAACAAAAACCGAGACAAAAATTTCATACTTCGACCTTTCCTTATTTTTATATCAAGGTAATTTTATCATAAAAATTGTTGAAAAACAAATTTGATATTGCAAAAATATAAAAACACTTTCGACCTATGCGACCATGGCGGAACTGGTAGACGCGCAGCACTAAGGATGCTGTGGGGCAACCCTTGGGGGTTCGATTCCCCCTGGTCGCACCAAAATTCACACATTTTATACTTGCCCGACTTTTTATAAATTTGCTAACATTCATTCATCAGGATGAAGGGAATTAGACTGCTTTTGGCTGTATTGCTTGCGCCGCTTGCGTTTCAGGCGGCGGTGGCTGACGACGCATCGGACATCGCGCGCGCTGCCACACGCAAAAATACGACTGGCACCGTCACAACCACACGACAAAAGGGGAACGCATCACAACAAAAGACGCCGGCACCATCCCGCACAACAAATTCCGGCAAATCCGGCGCAACAACTTCGCGCGAACGTGCGACCACTACACCACGCGATGTCGCGACTACTACACGCACGACCAAGACACCTGAAAAAAACGTATCGGCACGCACTGCAACTAATATTCAGCCACGAACGATAAAAACTGTTGCTCGCAGCACGACGCAACCACGCGCCACAACAACGGCGCGCGTTGGAACCACGCGTGGTACAATAAAATCGCGCACACCAAACATTCCAACCGCCACGCGCGCACGCACCGCCACCGCAACAGCCACAACAGACACAGACGTATTAAGCCGCGACTTTTCCAAATGCCGCACGGTATTTTTCGACTGCATGGACGAATTCTGCGCTAACAAGGACAGCCAACTAAAACGTTGCGCATGTTCATCTCGCATACACGAATTTGACAGCACGAAACGCAACCTTGCCAACGTAGAAGAAAAATTACTGGATTTCAGCCAACGCCTGCTGACCGTCAACATGGACAAAGAAGACGCTGCGGCATTATACAAACCAACCGAAGGTGAATTGGCATACAACACCCAGGACACATCTGCCTCGAAAAAGATGCTTGATGAAATCGCCAAGAAATTAAACACCAGTTTTAACGACAGCAACTTTGACCAGGGACTAAACGCCATATCTTTATCATTAAATATGGATTCTGCATTTGACACATTGGATTCGATGGCGGGCGCATCAACTACGACCAAGTCTGGCACAGATTTATATGTATCCGCCCTGCCGGTATGTCGCGAAATGGCGATGGAGGTTTGCAGCGCCGACGACCTGGCCATTGCAGAAAGCAGTTATCAGATGGCAATTGAAACAGATTGCAACACGGTAAAAAAATCATACCAGGCCCAGGTTGACCAGGCCCATCAACAGGTATTTGAATCTGGTGCCTTGCTGGACATGTCGCGTCTTGACATACATCAAAAGCGCAATTCTGACGACATTCTGACCTGCAAACACAAGATGCTGGACATGCTGACCGATTCGACCGTGTGCGGCGACGACATGGGCAAGTGTCTGGACACAACGGGCCAATACATTGATCCGACGACTGGTTCTGCATTCCTGACGATGGAACTGGCCAATCTATCGACATTGATAAAACGTCCCGAATCGGGTCAAACATGGCGCACAGCCCCTGGGAATGACCGTTTTGTCACATTCTTAAATTCAAAAAAGAAGTTTTTAGAACCCGCCATGGAACATTGCCAGGATATTTCCGACTATGTCTGGGACGAATTCATCGAAGATGCATTGGCACAAATCAAACTGGCCCAGGAAGCAAAACTGGAAGAAATGCGTCAATCATGCACCACATTGACGACCCAATGTCTGGACGAAACCTATGATTCGATTTCAGAATTTGATTCCCGCGCCCTGTCTATTTTTGGCGTATCGGCAGACAGAACGGTAAACGCGATGTGTGCGGACGTACAAAACGCATGCACCGCATTAATGAAGACATCTGGTGGCGCCCAGGATTGGCAATCTGGCATAACGGAAATTGCCACCGACAAAACATACGAAACCATCCTGCAAACCTGCCGCGAAGTTGGACGCGCCTGCATTATCCAGGCCTGTACATCAACATCTGGAAACTTTGGCCTGTGTGAAAACATTGACACATCCATTAACCGCAAATCAATTATCAACCGCACCGCCTGCTGGGACGAAGTTGTCGCCTGTGTTGCCAGTGCTGGCACAGATTCCCTGACCCAGATTCAGGCACTGCATGCTTTGGACGAAATTCATAATCCTGATTCAGGCGCTACAACCACTGACACAGACAGCAATACCACAACCCGCCCCAGCACATTCCGCACATTCTATGGTGAAATGTACGGCATAACGGATTGGACGGACATTACCATAACAGCAAGCACTATTTACGATAGCACACTTCACTGCATCAGCGACACCGGCAAAAACTGCGTTCACGACATTTGTACGGCTGAATGCGCAAATGCTCCCGCACAATCGACAGTACCCGAAAAATGTTACATATGCCGTCTGGCGGAACGCATCTGGGGCAATTGCGAGGCACCATCAAACACCGAATTAACCAACAGAAACGCAAAAGACAATGAAAGCAAAGCATATCACAACCGCATAAAAACATCTGCTGACACCCTGTTATCATGGTTTGCCCAAAACACCGGCACCGCCAACGAAAGTGACAGTTGTCGTGACACCAGTTGCCGCCCCGGCTTTGTATTTTCAAACGAAGGTATCTGCGCTGATCCTAGCAACATGACCACCGACGGATCTTCTTGTCCGCAAAATGACAAAATAGAAATAGCGACGGAGCCTATTATTACAAATTGCTGCCTTGACAAACCAAAAGATTACTGGGGGAACTGCTGTGACGACACAAATTCAAAACAAATATCAATTCAAGAGAACGACATCTATTTTGGCACAAACCCATTCACAGACGGGGAAACAAACATCTGCGTTAACTCTGACGCCCGCAAGGCAAATTTTGTGGCACGATATGAATACAATGGCACAACATACAACCTGATATGTACAGACACCATCAGTTGGAACAACCCCACAGGCGCCAGCGATACCATCAAATGCAACGGCAATTTGCTGTTGATTGATGACTCCGGCCATTACTCTGTGCCCGAATTTCCGAACAGTAGCGTATATGACATATCATCATACTATATGATAGACAAGAGCACCAAATGTGTACGCGACCCCCAATCAGGCAAATGGCAACAATGCAACGGTACCACATGCGACGGCCCAGAACAACCAGACCACTGGAAGATTTCACACACAAACATATGCGCCGAGTAAATCATACAGACATCTACACAAAAAAACTTGACAAACTCGCGAACATGTACTAGGATAAACAATGAAAACACATAAAAAACATAATCACGTTGAGGTCGCAAAGAATGACAACATACTGTAAAAACATGCGAACAAATCCACCCAGCATACAATGTATGCCACATGAATTTTACGGCGCATATTTTACCGACTTTCAATCTGAAACATGTTTTGCAACCAAAGAAACACACACTAAAACTCGGTCTTTTGCCGGGTTTTTTTGTTTATACAACGGGAAAATTTTCCCATCCCAACCAAAGGACTAACCAATGAAAACACAAAAGACGATTCCATATTATCTGAAACGCGCCCTGCCTATATTGGGGTTTGCCGGCGCAACTCTGACCACATCATGTGAAAAAGAACCAGAACCAATGCATGACGTTGAACTGACATTCAGCGTCGACAAAAGTATCGAGATGTCAGAAATCGAACGATATGCCCAAGACCCAAATGTACGTATCATTTACTTGGTTCCAATTGACGATTGGCAACGTGCAAAATATGGAAACATCAATTTTTTACGCAAAAACTTTCTGCAACCACGTCTAAATATTTCCCCAAAGGTTTGGGGCCGTGGCAACTTTAACTTCATCCCAGGCGAAGCCAGCGTAATCCCAGGCGACAGTCTGTGGTATATCCAGCACGGTTGGACAATCAACAAACACCTACAAAATCAAAAATAAAATACGATTTTTCTGTTGATTTGTCGCCCCCTTTTTTCTAGCATTGGAACAGGATGAGAAAATTTATATCAATCATATTTATTTCACTATTCTGTTCCAATGTTGCATTGGCGGCGATAACGTGCACGGAATCGGCAACAGACGAATGTGAAGTTGGATGCTATTATTCAACCGCTGGATGCATGGCATGTGACAACGGAAAATACACCGACACAGCCGGTTCTACATCCTGTTCCAATTGCCACGGCCCCCAAAGTGCACGTTTTACATCCCCTGGCACATCCGTTGATGATTGCTCTTGGAAAATGACCTGTGATGCTGGTGAACACTATGTCAGCGATACCACAAATTCCGGTTGCAAATCATGTCCCGGCGACACCTTTACCAACGAAGTTAAAGAGATAAACGGCAAGGGCTATGGAACCACTCAATCCTGCAAACCATGTGGCGCCAATTCCACTGCAAATTCAGACCACACAAATTGCAATTGCAAAGCCGGCTATCACTTCACAGACAGCGAAGGGGAAAAGCAACCTAAAAACACCGATGGCAAAGACTGCGAACCAGACATATACACAATTACATACGAATCTAACAACGGAGAAAATAAAACAGAGACACAAAAGGCTACCTATAACTCACCCATAACATTATTAGGTAAGGACGCATTTGAAAGAGACGGATACCAAATCGAATCCTGGCAATACAATGCTGACAATACCAACTACATACCCGGCACTCAACTAACATACACATTTACATCAGACATAACACTAACCGCCCAATGGAAACCAAAAACATTTACCATAACTTACATTGACAACTCTTGTAATGAGCCGCAGCAGACACAAAGTTGTTCCTATGACTCTACCATAGGCTGCCCTGCAGCATCCCCAACCTGTGAACTCAAAGGTTATCATTTTCTTGGTTGGGAATGCGAATCCGGTTGCCCAGAATCGGAAACGATAAAAATAGGCACCAACATTTCAAATATATCAGGCGGTAAAGATATGACATTAACCGCCGTTTGGGAAGAATGTCCCGTCGGTCACTACTGTGAAAACATAAAAACAAAAAAGAAATGCCCCGCGGGTTCAACATCCGATGCCGGGTCCATGCAAATAACAAACTGCTATATCCAAGGTGGCATAACCAAAATATGTGACGAGGATAATCAATGCTTCATCCTGCCCGACAGCGCTGGCGATATCTATTATCACGGTGGCGATAATTAAATATAAATACCGATTCAGTTAAAGAAACTAAAAAATCCCGCCAAATGGCGGGATTTTTACCACAATTTAATCTTACCAATTGTTTCCTGAATCATCTCCATTTGCGTCGCACCAAATTTCCCCAGCACCCAATCCGCCGGATCCATTGGCAATCCAAAATCACGCGGGTGCCCAACACCAATTCTTATACGACGATAATCACGCCCAACATGCGTATCAATTGAACGAATCCCATTGTGCCCGGCGCTGCCCCCACCGATTTTTTCGCGGCAATCACCAACAGTAATATCCATATCATCATGGATTACAATCAGATTTTCCAACGGTACCTTGTAAAACGTCATCAATGACTGAACTGCAACACCGCTGTTATTCATAAATGTCTGGGGCTTTACAAATATCACACGTCGCCCATCAACATCCATCCGCGCGGTCAATGCATCACGTTCACTTTTCCACGTTGCATCTGCCCCCGCCAAACGATCCACCGCCATAAAGCCAACATTATGACGCGTACATGCATATTGCGTCCCGGGATTGCCCAGTCCAACAACTAAAATCGGTTTATTTTCTTGCATATTTACCACTCTTTTTTTTATTATAGTATCACAGAAAGGAGAAAACATGAACACAAAATCATTCGCTATTTTAACCGCCGCCACTATCATGTTATCAGCCGGCGCAGCAAACGCAAACATGTTGTTCGATATTTATGCCGGTGGCACATATGGCTTTGGCGGATACACAATGTACACTAATACCCAAGACTTTTCAAAATCGGCCCAATCTTATGGCGCAATTTTGGGTATGGACATCCCGATGCTCCGCATTGAACTGGAATACAATTATATGGATGCAGATGCTTTAAGTGTAAACACAGGCTTTGTAAATGCATACTTTAAAATCCCAACCCCAATTGTAAAGCCATCTATCGATGCGGGTATCGGTTCTACATTTGACAGCAAACACGAACCATCCGATGGCAAAAAAACAGACATTGACGATGTCATGGCATACCAAGGCATGCTGGGTATTACGCTGAATCTGCCGGTAATACCATTTAACATCGATATCGAAGGTCGCGTTATGTACGCCCCAGATATTATGACAGACGTGGATCTGTTGCAATACGAAGGCCGCGCAAAACTGCGATATGTAT
>JBKSMY010000040.1:0-5044 GCA_046882065.1 Alphaproteobacteria bacterium
GCTGTGATGTAATCCAATACGCATTACCCGGTCGTGCCTGGTCAACAATACGGTTTTCCAAATATCTGCGTGCATCATCTGCATCATAAACAGACACTTCTGATTCCAGTTTATACAAAAATGTACAACCAATCGGTTCCGCATCCAGTTGCACCAGATATTGACTGCCGTTTTGGTTTTTAATCATACCACCACATGCCGCCAATCCAAAAACAACTGCGAAAATTGCAAAAATCTTTTTCATAACACCAATCCTTACCTAATGTCACTAGATTATATCATAATTATCTGGATTACTGAATAACTTTTTCAGCACCAAATTATTCATCGCATGACTGCCCTTGTATGATTCCAGATTTCCACACACCATACCACCACTGGTAAACATATCCCCAATTGCATCAATAATCTTGTGACGCACAAATTCATCTGGCCAAATCAGTTCATTCAATGTGCCGTCCCCCGCATCATTCAACGCAATAACATTAGATTCATTTGCCCCGCGTCCCATACCACGTTTTTTCAGATATTCCCATTCAGAATATTTTCCAAACGTACGCGCACGCGCAACATTTTCAACAAAATCTTCAACAGACTTATCCGTCGCATCATACGAATAAGAATAAGACTGATTTCCTATTATCTTTTCCGGATAAATCAAAGTCGCCTTAACATCTAGTGATTTACCATCATTTGGACTTAATTTTACAAATCCATTACTTTTACGCCCTGCAATTGTATTAAACAGCCATAACTTAAAACGCACAAACAACGGCAGTTGGCGCAACATTTCACGCGCATGTGCTACAACTGTGCGTTTTACAACGATGCGTTTCATTTTACCCGCACTTACACCCGCCGCGCGGAACGCATCTATAAACTGTGCTGCGCTGCCATCCAGAATAGGTGTTTCCGGCCCGTCAATTTCAATAATCGCGCTGTCAATTCCAACCATAAACAATGCCGCCATCAGGTGTTCAATTGTTTGTACATGCGCCCCTGACATTTGCCCAACGGTTGTATTACGCATTTTTGTTTCCCCAACATTATCATATGTTGCGGCGATTAAATCAGTATTCGGCATATCAACACGTCGGAAAAAAATCCCACGTTCTTTTGACGGCTTAACAACCAGATTCACCGGTGCCCCAGAATGAATCCCAACACCCGAAATTTTGACCTGTTTTTTCAGCGTACTCAATTTAACTTCTCCTTTAACCAAACCCAGAACGAATAATCTATCACAGTTTCCAAACGCGCATATCTAATCTGGTCTTGCAGTTCCACCGGCAACCGCACCCAGTCTTTTTCAGTTGTAATCAACTTTGCTTTTTTCTTATCCGCCAATGCGATTAAACGTTCTAAATCTTCGGCTGTATATTGATAGTGGTCTGGGAAACTGCGACGTGCGACAACATTCTTTAACGAATTAAAGAACTTTTTTGGATATCCAATTCCCGCAAACGCCACCAGTTTTTCATTTTCATCATACGGCGAAGTTGTTTGATTTTTCGCATAGAACACAGGCACACCCACTGGCAAAACAAAGTTCTTTTTTGGTCTTTTATTTTTAATAACAATAATTGCATCTGCATGACGCGCCATACGTTTTGGCACACGCAGCGGCCCTGCTGGCAACATCAGCCCATTACCATACCCCAGTCCTTCATCAAAGACCACGATTGAAACATCTTTTTTAATTGTTGGATTTTGTAATCCGTCATCCATAATGATTGGCGTATCATCATCCTGACGGTTCAGTACTGAAATATTACTTTTTCTGTCACCAACATGCACCGCCAAACCGGTACGCGAAAGCATTGTTGCCTCATCTCCGATATTACCAGTCTTAGCACTTTTTTTATATCCACGCATAACCACTGGTGCGCCATATCTATTTGCGATTGCGCGCACAACAGGTGTTTTACCAACACCACCTGCCAGAATATTTCCCACACAAATAATCGGGCGACGCGACTTTAACGGGCGAATTCCCCGCATAAAAAACACAACGCGTCCCACCCCATAATAAACCCAGGACACCGGCACCAGCAACAACGATACAGGATTCTTACTTAAAAACCACCACGGTGTTTTCATTATTTTTTACCCTTTTTCTTTTGCAATTTTTTAGTGGCCTTTGCTTCTCGCTTTTGTTTTTTATACGCGCTACTTTTTAAATCCTGCTCTATAACTGGCAACCCAAACTCTGCATCCAACTCGTGCATTTGCGCCACCATAAAGTCTTCTAAATCTTTTCTAATTTTTTCAAATTCTTCTGCCGATGCGCGTTTTGGCACAAAAACAGGTTCACCAATATTATATACAATCTTATTAAATGGTAACGCCAACAGATATTTATCCCATCTATCTTGAATCCATGCGCGCTTTGCGGTAAAGCAAACAGGAATAATCGGTGCGCCTGACATTTTTGCGAAATACAAGGCCCCTTCTTTTACACGCAACGACGGCCCACCTGGTCCATCTGGTGCCATACAAATACCATGGTCGCCACGCGCCAATACGCGCAATCCTTCGCGCAGAACCGACACCCCACCCTTATGCGAAGAACCATAAATCGCACGCAATCCGAACAAGTGCTGTAATTTTGCCATCATACGTCCATCTTTATGACGACTTGCCACGGCATATGCATGCATTCCGCCCAAACAAATAAGTGGACTTAGCATCAAACTGCGTCCATGCCAAAACACAAAAATGGCTGGTTTTTTACGATATTTATAAAAAACATCGATATTTGTAATCTTTTTCACAGATGTAAAATACGCGAACCAAATTGGAATTGCCATAAACACAGCAATAATCCACTGAAAAATTCCAAGGCCTAAAATAGGTTCCCAAAATTTTTTCCAAACTTTTCTAAATGTTAATTTATCCGCCACAACAATCCCTTATTGTTTTCAACTTTCCCAAATCTTAGCAAACAAAAAAATATAATTCAAGAAAGACCACGGAAAACAGTCCCAAAACACAAAATTGATTTTTTTATTTGACTATTATCATAAATAATATATAATACACACACCTTATCGCGGGGTAGAGCAGCCCGGTAGCTCGTCAGGCTCATAACCTGAAGGTCGTTGGTTCAAATCCAACCCCCGCAACCAGTTTTAATGAAAAATACGCCCCTGTGGCGTATTTTTTATTAAACATTGTATTGTGTGGTTTATTGGTTTGAACCATCGCAACGCAGTTGCCGGTTCAAAATTTGTATATGAGAACAAGCCATGCGAAGTTCGAATAACTACAAATTTGCGCGCAGACACCATGTGTCTAGCGAAATCCAACCCCCGCAACCAGTTTTAATAAAAAAAATGCACCAGATGTGGTGCATTTTTTACCGCTGTTGCGCTTTCTTCTCTCTTGCATATTCAGGCAACATTGCTTGGCGTTTTTTATAAAAATTGCGTTTCATCATATTTAACTTGATACGATTAACACCATCCGACAGACCACGAATTAACGAATTACTATTATCAAACAATTCTATATTTGCATCATGTAAATCAACAACCCCAAAACGCACAGGCATTGTACCACGCGCATCATAGCGTCGATTTAACCATTCTCTATATGTTTTTGTACATGGATTGCCCGAGAAATTAGTCACCGAAACATAATCCTGTCTCATTAAATAATTGCGCTCTATCTCATCTTTAAAACGCAGATACACCATAGGCGACAATTCCAAACGCTTCAGTTGATTATTTGCACAATTTATCGCACAATTCCAAACAAAGTTCAGATCTAAATCCTTCAGTGTCTCTATCTGATTATCATTACAATCTATACGCTGCCAAGCAAAAATATTATCTCCAGATATCATAGGCAAATACTTTAAAGAACGAATCTTATTATACCCACAATTAAAAGTATTACCTTCCTGCCCTGCCCTAGGCGCTCCACGCAAACTGGTCAAATTATTATGCGAACAATCAAAATCACCCCTAACTTCCACACCAGCCAGATTTGGTAAATCTGTCAGTCCCATATTACTTAAATCCAAACTGCCCTCAATTACAAAGTTCGAATATTTTTGTAAATCATACAAGTTGTATTTCAGCCCATCCTGAACAAAGTAAATACCATTACCTTCACGTTCCAGCAATACTTTTTTTACCATTTTCACCCCCCCTTATCATGATGCTACAAATGTACCATAATATTCATAAAAAAGCAAAAAAAACAATACACTCTAAAACTCACAACTATTTATTGCAACCCGCAACCAATATTATCTATCCACCATATCCATATGTAAAACTGCCTGTTCCGGCATTTGGATAAAATTTCTGTTCCACAATATCCCACATACCGTTTTCAGGCACAATCCCACCCCACGGAATAATCCATATTTCATAATATGTAATTTTATAGCACTTAACGCAACAGATAAAAATTAGTCAATATAAACAAACGCCTGTGGCGCGGCACGCACATTAAAATCAGACAGTTTTTTTGGTTCATCAAACTTTATCACCTGTCCCAGTTTGTATGCATACGCAATATCGCGCCCATCAAAATAAGAATCAAAAAATTCGCGTCTAATACCTGCGGCATTTTTCGTCTGACCCCATACAAAATCTGGTGTTCCCGATACAATTCCACACACATCCACCATGCCTACAACTGCACAAACAGGACATGTTGCATAAATAACAATTTTATCAACACCGCGCCGTGCAATATTACGTCGAAATTCAAATTTTTTTTCCCCAGAAAATATTCTTTCTACAAACTCGGGCTTAATAGCCAATAATATAGTTGCCATTAAATTAACCTTTTAATAGAATTATATACAACAACAAATGGAACAAAAATGAAAAAATTATTAGTTTTATTCACTATATTATTTACATTACCTGCCACGGGCGGCATTTACACAAACACAAATTTTCATCCCTACATTGGTATTGACGCAGGAATAAATATCGCAGATTACACAAATAAAACCGAACTAGATGAATCATATTATTCAGCAACAATTAACGCAGGCGCCCGTATTGGTCGCAACTTTGGTGTT
>JBKSMY010000041.1:0-9687 GCA_046882065.1 Alphaproteobacteria bacterium
TTTAGTTGCCCAGAATACAAACTGTGCCAACCCCGTCATGGTCACACCCACCCCTTTGGCCACTTTTCCATACCATTTATCGGGCTGTGTACGCATGATTTCCTGGGTTGCGCGACCAAAAGCCTTATGTGGAAAATTAACAATTTTTTGAAATTTCTCTGACATTTTACTTTCTCCCTAATCCTGTTTTCCGTGCAATTTTTGAACGTTTGCGGGCATATGCCGGCGCAACAAATGGGTAATCATCTGGCAACCCCCACTTTTCACGATATTGCTGTGGTGTCATATTAAAACGCCGTTTAATATACCGTCGCAGCATTACATGCCATGTACCATCTTCCAAACATTGAATTTTATCTGGCATGACAGAATCTTCGATTTGCTGGGGCGTAATTGATGTTCCGCGCAAAATCTCACGCGCGTTTTTAACCGCCTCTTCCATCGTCAACTTTGGGTTTGCGTTTATTGCCGCCGCTGCCAAATTTGCAACCGCCAACGTAAATTCAGAATTTTTATTTCCCAACTTGCCAATTCCTTTATAATTTAATAATATTATTATATCACAAATTAACCCTAAATAAAAGCCAAGTAAAATGACACGACCACTTGCCGACTTAATGCGCCCAAACACCATTGACGAAGTTATTGGGCAAACAACGCTATTGGGCGAAAACGGCTTGGTCCGTCGCATGGTTGACAATAAAAAATTATCTAATTTAATTTTATGGGGGCCTCCTGGGTGTGGCAAGACCACAATTGCACGCGCATTGGCAAATTCCATTGATATGGACTTTGTACCTATGTCTGCGGTATTTTCTGGCACAGCCGATATTAAAAAGGCGATGGATGCCGCCCGCATGAATCGCGACATTGGGCGCAGCACATTATTATTCATTGATGAAATTCACCGTTTTAATAAAACGCAACAGGACACGCTGTTACCATACCTAGAAGACGGCACAGTTGTATTCATTGGCGCCACAACCGAAAACCCCAGTTTTAATTTAAACAACGCATTGCTATCACGTTGCCACATTGGTGTTTTGCAACCATTATCAACCGAAGACCTGTTGACATTGATGACACGCGCGGAAAAATTTACGGACAAAAAATTACCGCTGGAAAACGACACTCGCACCCACCTGGCCCAGATGGCGGATGGCGACGCACGATTTTTGCTGAACACGGTTGAATATTTATTTAACGCGAATTTCAAGAAGCCATTATCACCTGACGAATTGGACGGTGCGGTTCAAAAACGCGCCCCGCTATCGGACAAGCATGGCGACGAACACTATAATTTAATCTCTGCTGTTCATAAATCTCTTCGCGCCAGCGATACAGACGCGGCACTTTATTGGACGGCCCGCATGATGACATCTGGCCAAGATCCAATGTACATATTTCGTCGTCTGACGCGCTTTGCGGTCGAAGACATAGGATTGGCTGATCCAAACGCCCTGCAAATCGCAATTGCCGCCTGGCAGGCTTACGAAAGACTGGGCAGTCCCGAAGGCGACCTAGCCCTGACACAACTTGTAATATATCTGGGCACTGCCCCAAAAAGCATTGGCAATTATCGCGCACAAAAGGCCGCATACGCAGCCGCCCGCGAAACAGGCAGCCTTATGCCCCCAAAGAACATATTGAACGCACCGACCAAAATGATGAAAAATTTGGGTTATAATGCAGGCTATATTTATGACCCAGATACCGCAACCGGATTCTCTGGTCAAAACTGCTTTCCTGAATCCATGGGACGCAAAAAGTTTTATGAACCCGTCGAACGTGGTTTTGAACGCGAAATCAAAAAAAGACTGGAATATTGGGATACGCTGCGCGAAAAAATAAATAAAAACAATTAACGCGTTTTTACAATCAGTTCACCAATTTCATTCAGCCTCGATTACATTTGCAATCGCAACAGAATGAACAAATGTCGCCAACGACGTATTTTCGGGTCGATTCAAATCGGACTGTGGCCCACTAAAACAAATTTTTGCCATATCTCGTTTTGCAATATCAGACACTTGTTCAAAGACATAACGCGCCGACGCAAAATCACGATAGACATCCGCCCCCATACCAACATATTGGGCACCCTGACCTGGAAAAACGAAAATTATTTTATCTTGCATAACACACAAAACAAATTATTGTCAAACAAAATCAACCCTACCCGGCCCCTTGCTGTAAAAAAACAAAAAAATAAATTAGAATGTGCCAGATGCACGTAGTGGGTGTGGCGTAGTGTACAAGTCGCTACATGAGCCACACCCACCGCGTGCAGATGGACCGTTATAATTTATTTATATTTTTTAGAATAAGATATTTATCTTGAATCCTACTTGTGCATCATCCGATTCAAATTCATAGTCAATATGCCCAACATATTGTGTGCGCCCATATTGACGAACCAATTTCATATGCAACCATTCCTGGTCATAATCTGTATCCGTCTGCAAATCTTTGTGCGTTGCCTTGCGAATAGTCAGCCCCGCGCCAATACGCCAATCTGGTGCGATACGGAAATAAGATTCCGGACTAAAATCCAAGAATGCAATACCACGTTCATCATCAAACACCCACGTTGATTTAATTGTCGCCGCCAATGTCATACCGGCCCATTGACGTCCCATGCGCAAACCAACATAGTATGTAGAATCCGCATAATCCGGCGTACGCACACGATGACTGCCCCCAAATTTGAATCCGAACAAAACGTCTGAAATTATATTTGCGCTATTATCATCCGCTGTTCCCATACGATAAACACCACCCAAATCTATTGCGGCGAAACCATCTTCGGATCCATTAAAGTCATGCTGATAGTGTACATTTGCCCCAATTGCCAAACGATTATTCATTCCATAAGACACCGACTGACCTGCACGCAAAATATGATCCCAATACGCAATCGAAGACTGCGTCAAAATCTCTTCTATTTTCTGCAAGAACAGTGGATCAGACGTATCTGTTGCCAAATCATTTGCACGCGAATACGACGGCATCATAAACACAGTCAAAATCATAAATATCGATAAAAACTTACGCATAATCTCTCTCCCGTATAACAAAAATCAAAGCACACCGCCCCCAGAAATCCTGGGGGCGGATTAAACATACCTTAGAACTGGAACATTACCTGCAGACCAATTTTTGTTTCTGCATAACTATCCAATTCAATAGTCCCGATATTAGTCAAAGTATCCAGTTCAAACTCTGTACCATCTGGCGCCTTTGCTATAACACCTGGTTCCATCCAGTACAAATCCAACACCTTGCCATCGGCGCTATCATAGAAATCAACCTTGGCATACAGGTTCAGCGCGAACCAATCATTTGGCTGCCAACCAATTGCGCCCTTGATATTGCCCTGGCTATGCCAATCATAATCGCCAAAGATGGCTTCTACATTCAACGTCCAATCTTCATTCAGCACGCTGAACACACCCAGCCCCGCTTCTATATATGTAACGCTGCTGTCGCCAACTTGATATGGGCTATATGTCAATGCAGTATTACCAAACTGGTCGCTGCCAAAGACACCATTACCATATGAATTGCCTTCCAAATCAACATACCAGCCACGCGCCAAACCATAGATTGTGGACGAAGACACCTTGTACCCGCCCTTTAATTCAATCAGGAAATTATTTGCCACATCTTTTTGATGCTGGTAATATGCAGATGCAGTTGCAATCCATTCGTTCGTATCAACGAAACGCCATTGACCACCAACACCGAACAAATTCACCCCATCAGATTCCATTTTTTCTGTTGGGAAACCATCACTCCATTCAAACTTGTATTCATTCATATCATACTGCAGCATACCCAAAATGGCGACGCGATCTGTGATACCATAACTGAAATCTTCTTTGATTGAAAAACCAGTCATATCCCATTTACCACCCAGGCCACTCAGGACATTTTGATATTCACCCGCACTCTCAATCCAAACAGGCAAAGTCTGATTCAGTGTAAAATCATAAGCGCTGTTGTTGTATGACAAATCAGTATGCGAACCAAACATTCCACCCAACGGCTGATAGAACGGATGCGCCAAGAAATATTTACGACGCATTTTATTCACAATCGTTTCAGAACGTGTTGTACGCTGTGTTGTTTTCATCGCGCGCGCAGACGAAGAATTTGCCCCTTCGTACTGTTTATACAGCGCGCTACGATTTTGTGGCTGCGCATAATACAAATCACCTGCATCCTTGGACTCATACGTCTTGGTCAGCGTACGCGTCTGATATTTTTCATAGTTAACCTTTTCGCGTGTACGCGTTGCTGGCGCACCTGACAAATCCGCACTGGACCCTGCACGCGTTCCCCAATTTGTGGCTGCATCTGCACTTACTGCGCCCAACGCCACCATCAAACCAACAATAACTGATAACGATTTTTTCATAATAAGCAACTCCTTTTGACATAAATTATACCACATTTCCGCCACATAGCAAAGAATAAAAAAAGAAGAACATTTGGCAAAAAAACACCCGTCATACGGGTGTGAATTTATTGTTTTTTTATTTGCTTTTGCGAATTGTTATACGCACGATATTGATTCTGCAGACACGACCGCATAGAATCAATCATACTTTGAAAATTGCGTTTATCCAACGTCTGCGGTCTTTCAGCATCCTCAACTTTACAATAATTTCCAAACTGATTCCTTTCATTACTACAATTTTCTGTGCCATTAATCCGTTGATCAGATAACTTACAAAAATCTTGAACCAATTGTTTTTTCAGTTCGGAACTGACGCTATCGCCATTACCAGACATATTTACAATCATGTTCAGATTATCTTCATAACACTTTAATATTTCTGAATCCTGATAATAATTCAGGCAATTCTTCACACCCGCCATATGAATATTTCTGTCATCAGATTTGAATGATGAACCGCCAGACGATGATGACGAACTGCTTGATGCACCTTTGGCCTCAAGCCCGGTTGTCAGCACAGCCTTTTCCAATTGGGTCTTTAACCGCCGCAACATAGATTCCATTTGTTCATATTGCCGATACATCTGCTGCGTAATAAGGGTTGTTTTCATCGCGATAACATCACGCATTAACTCTTTATTCGCGCCTGTTGGATTTTCTATTTCAGCAATATTATATGCGTGTGTGGAACACAACGCCAATTCCGCAACAATTGCATCATTGTCGTCATTTTCGCACCCATTATCCGCCACCGCCGGCAACGCACACACCAGCAAAACCAACAACACAATAAAAATATTTTTCAACGTTTTCATTTATTTTTTATTATCAATTTTTTCATCTTTACAGGTATGACTATCTGCTGTCATAATCACACCACCACATAAACACTGCCATTCATTATTCAACCTGCCATTTCTTTCATTACACCACTCCAACTGCTTTTGATACCCTTCTCTGTTCATTTTGGCGCTATTATCAGAATTCTTTTTTTCCTGCGCCTTGGCCCACTCTGCCTTCTTCCACACTTCGCCGTCACCATATACGCATTCTTCATTCAACATGCAACGCGCCGATTTTGTATCCCATGACATTGAACAATCCCGATTCTTGACATAGGTATCATACCCAGACCCAGATTTGCACTCTGTTTCACCCCATGGCAACAAACGCATATCTGCCGATAATCCCGTTCCATCAATAAATTTAACCCAGCCCTTATACTTGGCGTCATATGCCAACTGCTCGTTCGAAACGCAAACCGTTTTTGGCATTTTCTTGGACTGTACTGCGGTCAACAAATTCTGATACCCCGTCGGTGTCAACGCACAATACTTTAATCTGTCTATTTCTTCATCTTTTGCGCCGGTTGAATACTTGTTTGTTCCAACATAATCCGGTGCGTCTTGCAAAATAATCCGTTCCAACGTATCCAGGTCCAACGTTGCGCCCCGCTTACTGTTGCGGCGTCCAAATATCGCAATTGATTCCAATGCGGATGTCGCACACCCAACACGCACCAGGCGGTCGCCTTCGTAATTTTCGTCCAACCACTCACGCAACACTTCGTCATTATCACCCGCCCCACCAATTAACTGGGTCACTGTACAGCGACTATCATCCTGGGGCGGAACAGCCATACCAATGGTACATTCCTGGCCACCTTTGACCGTGCCATACTTAACCGAACGACCATTCTTACAATTATCATTGTTATAATACTGAACTTCGTGCTTTTCCTTTTCACCCGTACACAGGAATTTTCCCCATTGATTACAACCACCACTTAACATCATAATAACATCGGACACATCAACACCAACCGCCAGCGCCATCTCTAATGCTTCGTACGCTTCATCAACGATTTCATCATATGGTTCAAAGAAAGCATGCGCTTTTTCTTTAAATATTTTAACACGTTTCGGCCCCGCACAGTTATTTCCACGCGCATCACATTTCGCATATGTGAACGCCGTATCCATTGTGCCCTTTAATTTTTTCAGGGCAATCTCGGCATTTTCAATTTTTGATAAAATCTGTCCTGAAATCTGTTTACGCGCCAACAAGTCTGCCTCTACACCCTTTTCAGCGGCGGCAATCATATCATCAGTCAACGCACCATTTCCCGACACAGCCGCCACAGACGCAGCCGGTTGTTTATTCGCCTGTTCAATCGCGGCCGCAGTCATCGCCTTTTGTTCATCCAATGCCGCCTGCATCTGCGCCATTTGTTGGGCATTTTGCTGTTGCATATCATATTGCATTTGTGCCATCTGCTGTTGCATCTGTTGCAACTGTGCATTACTTTGTGCGGCCGCCGCCTGGGCTGCTGCCTGCTGCGCTGCGATTTCTGCCTGTTGTGCCTTGTTCGTCGCATTAGACACCAACTGTGCAGAAATAAATTCAATCAAATCATCGCCATATTTTTTACACGATGCATTACTGCTCACACAGCCTGCCACAATCGGACGCGCCAATTCAAGCGTATTACACCCGACACACTTTGGCTGGGCACAGCGCAAAACAAGCGAATTACAGTTTCCAAAATCAGCAACTGCACCATTACCGGCACCACCGCCCGCCATGGTACGCGCATTCATCATCTGATTCCAATTGTTATTATTTGTCACCCCTGAATCGCCATTCCAAGCAGTCAAATTACTGCCCGCAGTGGTTGCAATTTGCCCCTGCGCAAACGTTGGAATTGCGCAAAAACACAGCAACAAAAATCGCTTAAACAATTTCATATTCTCTCTTAGGAACAATTTTAGCATAAAACCCAGATTTATAAAAGCAAAAAAATCCACCACACGCCCCCCCCCTTGCGACGGGATTAAAATAAAAGATAATGGTATAGATATGGACAGTGCCGTCCCCGTAGTGTACATGTTGCTACATGAGGGGACGGCACCGTTCATAGATATGCCATTAGATTTTATTTTAAAGGATGTGGCGTTTGTTATTTGCATCCGGCGCAGACACAATTCCGTCCTGTTCCATACGTTCCATAAAGCCCGCCGCCTTGTTATATCCAATTTGCAAACGTCGCTGAATATATGAAATCGTCGGTTTTTTATCACGAATTACACATTCCTTGGCTCGTTCATACAGGTCCGCCTCTTTATCTACAGCACCCGCCCCTGGTATCGCCCCCGGCATTCCAGGCACATCACCAACCGCACCATCGCCTGCCTCGTCTGTTACACCATCAACATATTCCGGCGCACCCTGTGACCGCAAGAAATCACCAATACGCGTTAATTCATTATCATCAATAAACGCGCCATGGATACGCACAGGAACACGTCCGGCTTCACTAAACAACATATCACCACACGCCAACAATTGTTCCGCGCCACCTTCGCCAAGACATGTCACACTATCGATACGACTGCGCGCCTGGAACGAGACACGCGTTGGGAAATTCGCCTTGATAACGCCAGTAATGGTCGTCGCGTCTGGTCGCTGGGTTGCCATCACCAAGTGAATACCCGCTGCACGCGCCTTTTGCGCGATACGTTGAACACAGGCCTCTACATCTTTACGCGCCAGGCTCATCAAATCTGCGACCTCGTCAATAACAATTACAATATATGGAATATCAGACAAATCGATTTCCTGGGTTTCGAACAACAATTCACCCGTCTCAGGATCTGTTCCAACCGCGACCTGCTTGGTCATTTTTTCGCCATTTGCGCGCTTTTCCGCAGCGATTTCATTATAACTTTCGATATTACGCGCATTCAATACCTGCAACTGTTTATAGCGTTCTTCCATTTCACGCACAGCCCATTTCAATGCGTTCACAGCCGCCGCCGGATCCAACTTTACAATCGGCGTAATCAGGTGTGGAATATCATCCCAGAACCCAAAGTCCACACCCTTAGGGTCAATAATCATCAACTTACATTTATCTGGTGTAAAATGATAAACAATCGACGTAATAATAGATTGTACAAACACAGACTTACCAGAACCCGTACGCCCTGCAATCAGCATATGTGGCATTTTCGCCAAATCGAAATACATTGGATTTCCGCCAATATTCACACCCAACGCCAATGGGATTTTATACTTGGCATCAACGAATGTATCAGATTCCATCAAGCCACGATAACGCACGGTCTGACGTGTCACATTTACCATTTCAACGCCGATATAACTAGTACTTGGAATATGCGCAATACGAATATTTTCAGTTGCCATTGCGCGTGTCATATCTTTAACCGTCTTCGTAATATCAGCAATACGCATACCCGTATCTGGCTCAAATTCATACAGGGTCACAATTGGCCCTGGTTTAATCCCCATAACCTTGCCAAACACGCCATATTCTGCAAAATGCGTTTCCATATTACGCGCATTTTGTTTTAATTCTGGTGTCACCGCACACTTGCTAAAATTAGACCGTTCTAACAACTTTGGATCTGGCAATTGATATTGCGACGTGGCACGCACACGTTTTGGCACCACGGCCACAGGCGCTGCAACTGCAACCGCTTCTGCCTTCTTAGCAGAACGACGCGACAACAATCCGCGACGCTGTTTTTTAGGCTGCTCTTCTTCCTGCGTTTCCTCTTCTTCCTGTACAACTTCTTCAACGTCTGCTTTCTCGGCTGCAACAGGTGTCGTCAGATGGAACGCAGCCGCAACTGCACGCATTGTACGCCATGCAATACGCAATGCACCACGCACATGCGCCCATTTAACATGCAACAATGCGCCCCCCATCCAAAAGAAAGCAACCATACACAATATTCCAACAATTATGGACATTCCGCCCATAATCAGGCCCAAATCATTTGCAACGACTGCGCCAAATATTCCACCAAATGCGTACGTCTGCGAAATCAGTCCAAAACCGGCCGCCCCCAAACACACAGCAATAAAGCCACGCAAAAAATTATACTCTGGCGCCACATCTCCTTGCAATGCAATCATGCGCATAAAGCCCCAACGCGCCACACACATAAACACAAACAAAGCCGGTATCGCCCCAATTGCATATCGCACAAACCCAACGACACACCCCATAACAGACTGGTCACCAAACGTACCCGCCACACCAAATCCAGACAAATAAGGGTCATAAAACAGCGTTGCAAACACCGCCCATACACCACACACGCACACCAGCGCACCAAACACGCGCGCCACAAATGCCTTTAACATACCGGAAATACTATCCGGCAAAAATTTATTTGAATTCTTTCCTGCCATAACAG
>JBKSMY010000042.1:0-9118 GCA_046882065.1 Alphaproteobacteria bacterium
GTGCGCCCCAACCAAATTCAAAAACACCCCGACTGGGGTATTTTTTTATTTGGTATACGTCACCGATTGTGCAAACTGTTTAGTTTCGTTCGCACAGCAAAACATTATCAATGTTTTGTACGCGTTTCGGAAAATCATAGATTTCCCAAAACACTAGTGGGGGACATCCCCACCCCCCTGTGTGCGCCCCAACCAAATTCAAAAACACCCCGACTGGGGTATTTTTTTATTTGGTATACGTCACCGATTGTGCAAACTGTTTAGTTTCGTTCGCACAGCAAAACATTATCAATGTTTTGTACGCGTTTCGGAAAATCACAGATTTCCCAAAACACTAGTGGGGGACATCCCCACACCCCTGTGTGCGCCCCAACCAGAATAAACAAAAACACCCTTTTGGGTGTTTTTATTTATTTCCGGGCGCACGGATACGCCAGAGCGAAGCGCATGGCGAATACGCAGATGAACAATTAACAACCGCGCAAAAACGGATATTTTTAATAGAGTTTTTGCGTGGGGTTGGTTATTGTTTATCAAGGTCTCGTGCGCATTCCAGAGAGCAAAAATATAAACCTTTGGCAAGTTCGAATGTTAGAATTAAAAAAGTGGTGAAAAATCACCACTTTCGAACTAATTTACAATAATAACTATCTACAACCAACAAAAGCCCAGTTGTCTTCACCTGGTTCTTTTAACATTGTACGCATTGTATAATTTTCTTTACATAATTTTGTCCAACCAGGTTGATTAAAAGCAAATTCCACATATGTGTACTCTGGGTCTTTCGCCATTTCTGACACTTTTGTTTCATCAATTCCCGACCAGTCAACCCATTTGCCTGTTGGTTGAAGTGCTTTTACATCTTTTACCCATTCTTGACTAGAAGGACATTTATAAACAATGTGTGTAGATGTTGATGCTATTTTTTCACAACCATTCATTGTGTTTTCTATATCTTTAACATCAGAATTACATCCAACTAATGCAATTACAGGTAAAATTAAAAGTAATTTTTTCATGTCTTCTCCTTTTATATGTTTGCAATTCTATCATAGAAATATGTTTAAAATCTATTATTTTCAACCAACTCAGTTCGCAAATTGCACATCAAGCACAACTACACTTCGCCTCTACGAGGCTTCGTGTGGCAGGCCACACAAGGCGAGAAGCATAGGCGAAGTAGTGTCGCCCGAAGTTTAAACGAAGGGGGACTTATAAATGTTTTATGTCTATCTTATAAAAAGTATTTCCCATCCAGAACAAAAATGCATCGGGCAAACTGATGATTTAAAAAAACGACTAAAGCAACATAATGCGGGATATTCAATACATACGGCAAAATACAAACCTTGGGAATTGGTAAATTATTTTGCGTTTAGTCCGAAAGATGACACAGTGTATCTTTTGTCAATTTTATTGTTGTTGACAATATGTCTTGCTATGATACGCTTACGCTGACGTGCAAGTGTTATAAAAGGACACATAAATGAAAAAAATAGCCCCTTTAGAGTTTGATAAAGAAACAAAACGGCAAAACATAAAAAGTCTTGTGCAGTATTTACGACAACACATGGATTATATACAGGTTGTGCCAGACGTTCTTCCACAATATAACTGGGTTACAAAAAAACTCAGAGAAGAGCATAGAAGGTCAAGTAGTGGTAAAAAATTGGTTGTGCCTGGCACTGCTGTGTATGGTTGGGATACTGTATCTCCCAATCATATCGAAATAACCAAATGTGTAAAATTAGGTAATAGTCCCCGGACTGGCGACGATGTTAGATTAGGTGAACAGTTTTTTCATATTGCGCTGTATTCACCAGGCATCATGTATCCTTTTTATATTGCAGAGCTTGGGAAAAATGCTGATTTGTACAAGCAAATTGACCAAGTTCATCAATCTGTTGTTGATTGTGAAATACGCGCCAATTCGACAGGTTTGTGTGACCAGTTGTTAGATAACAATGTTCATAAAAGGTTTACGTTGTACAATGTACCGAATTTTGTGGCCCAAAAGCTTGCCGCGATCTACGGTAAACAAAAATAATTTTCAATCTCTTGTCCAATCTTTAACAACTCAGTTCGCGAATTGCACATCGAGCACAATCAAAATAAAAAAATGCCCGCAGGGGGCATTTTTTGTTCGGAATACAAGTTTCTATTCGTGGGTTGATTGGTTCTGTTTTTGCAAAATAATTTCATTAACAATTTGTTTAATGCGTGATGGGGCCATAAATAAATTTGGCGCATAATCCAGCACAGTATAAAAAAGTTTTTGGTCTTGGTGTATCTTGTTCAACCAACCAAGCCCTTTATTACGTTTTGTTGTTATAAAATACTTAATGTCTTTGGGGTGAAATCTGGATGTGACACCAATCAACAAATCATACGCATTTTTATGATTGTTAACTGGGATATCTCGCAATACAGGGTTTAACATTTTTATTTCGTTAACCATGTTTTCCATATTCTTCAGTGCGAGATTCTGATTTTTGTTGCTTGTAAAATGTGCTATGATTTTTCTTTTTTCTGCGTCATTTAATTCGCCCGTTACGCTGTTCAAAAAGTCTAAATATTGCTGTTTCTCTTTGGCTGTTGCATCTGGGGCGCCTTGGAATATGTAATCAACATACAGTTCTGGATTTTCAATACGAAGTGGTTCAAACAACCCCAGATAATACATATTGTTCATTACTTTTTTTTCATAGTCGGCTTCGGTAATACCATCGGGAAATTTATATTGGTGTGAAATCGGACATGCAGGAACCAAGCCATCATCGGCCAGTCGACCTTCAAAATTTACCGCAGACGACCAATGCCCATTTTTAAACACAGCTTCCTTGTCAAGGATATTGCTTATCACCTTTTGTATTTTCTTTGCATCTGAAAAATTTGAGTTAGTTGTTTGCATATATTCCCCTGATTTATGCTGTTTATTGTATCTTATTGTCTTATGTTTTGCAAATTTATAAACAATTATTGATATTCTTTCCGACAGTAAGCAAATCAAGGATATCACGAGTCCGAGAAACGCTAACCGACTCCAACCAAAAATTCGATTTGTTATCTTTTTATATACACTTTCGAACCAACTTTAAAACAAAAATAAAAATTATTGTATTTACAAATGATTATATTATAATTCGCCCAACAAAGGAAAAAACATGACAATAATAACAATATGTGGTAACCCGTTTAAGTGGGAATCAGAAATCACATATCTTGCCGAACGAATGACTTGTTCTGGGAAATATTGTGTTTTAACACCAGTCATTCCGTTTATAAAACATCCACCTGTGGGGGGTATGTTTACAGCCTTAGACATAGGTCATTTAGTCGATGCGCAACGTATGAAGATAAATTTATCGTCGGCAATATTAGTTATGGATAACGATGGTATCGTTGATGAAGTAACTCAATGTGAAGTAGACTACGCGAAAATGAAGAAAAAGCAAATAATGTATTACAGTCAAGAAATACATAATTGGAGATAGACTCGCGTTTCGCCCACACACCACAACCAAAATAAAAAAATGCCCCAACGGGGCTTTTTATATTTTGCTATACGCACGGATTGTACAATCGGTTTTAGAAATTGTGCTGCAAAAAGTTGTTGATTTTTTTGCTTGACAATATGTGTTTTTTGTATAGTATTATTGTCAGTGTTATATGAGGATTAAAAATGGAAAATAAGAAAAGAACTTTGTTAAGAACGTTGGCTGGAACGACGGCTGGTGCTGGTTTTGTGTTGGCTTTGGTTGCGGCTGGGACGGATGACTTTCGTAAAGAATTAATAAGTATGGATGAAGAAAATCGTGCTTTGTATGATAGAGAGATTGCCAGCGAAAAGGAAATAATGAATATGGCGATAACGGCGGCGGCAATGATGGGTGCCGGGGCTGTTGGTTTTATGTTGGCTGGGAAAAAGCGGTAAAATGTTAAAAAAAACGCCCCGATGTGGGGCGTTTAGTTTTTATGGTAAATTAAAATTCATATCTGAATTTTACACGACCTGTTTGGGATGTGTAATCTGCGCGTGCTTCGATGTCATAGTTTAATGACATGTTAAATGCACCGTACATCATACCAATTTCAAGACCGACTTCGTTCGCAATACGAGACAGTTTTTCACCGTTCAAAGTATATGCGCTGATGCCGGGCATTGCGACTGTGATATGATTGTCGTCTGATATCAGATCATACCTTAATGCATAGTGCATGCCAGGACGCACAACCCAACCATTGTTTAACAACAGGTCGAATCCATAATGTGTGCCAAGCGACGCGGTCATGTAATCTGTGCTGTCGATTTTGCTGCGAATGCCTAAAGAGTTGGTATAGTCCGCAGAACCAATGTGTAGATAACGTACAGATAATTCTGGGCTGATGCCACCAAGGAAGTCATAGCCAACGGTTGCCACCGCACCAAATGCGTCCAGGTCATAGTCCCCAGATACATAGATGCCCATGGCAGTGCCGCTTTCTGTATAATCGGACATTGTATAATTTACAATTGCATTCATATACCAGTTGTTCGGCTTGTATTGGCCATAGACAAATAGTGAGTGTGAGTCAACTTCGGTATTACGAGCAATAGCACCAATGTCTGAATGTCCGTACATATAGCCCATACCCAATGTCCAGGTGTCGTTCACTGTACCGTCAAACCCAACCGATATGCCACGGGTGTAACCGTTAAAGTTATCGTTCAGTTTCGTTTTGTTATACAGCCCCTGGGCCCAGATGCCACCAATGTCAATTGTTTCATCGCCACCGTTGCGACCCATGCCGAATCCATTCAGGCGGTTTGATGCCAACAGTTGCATGGTGTTCTGGGTGGATGCGCCGATGGCATGATTTACTGGGGCCGTTTCTGGATTGATTGCGCGTGCGGTATGTTCAACTGCGTCGCGACCAGACTGGGTGCCGTCTGACAGGCTTTCCTGCATCAATACCGACAGGTCGTTTAGACGCGAGGATGAAGATGTGGACACATTTGAAACTGTGCGCGCTGCATCATTTGATATGTTGTTTTGTGTGGCGATGTCTTCAACCGATTTTATAGTCGCAATAACATCCCCGCCATTCCAGGTCAGGTCATAGATAGAACTGGTGATGTCGGTGTTGTCAAAGGTTTGATTGCCAAAGACTTTGTATGTGCCGGCCGCGTCAAACGACAATTTTACTGTGCCGTTGCCTGTAAAGCCACCATCGTTTTCTACGTTAATTTGTGCGGTGTTTCCTGTGCGCAGGGTTGCCAGTAATGTGCCGTCTAATTTTACTGCGCCTTGGGTCAGAGACGATGTTCCAATGTTCAAGGTTTTGCCGGATGCAACATTTAATGTGCCTGTGCCGGTAATGCCACCGTTCATGGTTGTGTCGCCATTCAGATTAACTGTGCCATCGTTGTGGATGTCGTTTGAAACACCGTTTGCGCTGTTCCCAGAAAAGGTTGCGTTGCCATTGAATGTAATTGTGTCGTTGTTATAGATTGCGCCACCTTGGCCAAGTGCGCGATTGTTTGTAAATGTGGTGTCGCCATTAAATGTTATGTCGGACGCGCCACCATCGCCAGATGTTGCATTCCAAATTGCGCCACCGTCCAAGGTCGCGGTGTTATTGCGAAATGCGGTTGCACCATTGATGGTGACAGATGAATCTTGGCCTGCGCCATCAAATGCACGAGATACGATTGCGCCACCGTATGCGCTGGACGAATTGTTCGCAAATGTATTTGTGCTGGTGGATGTGCCGATTGTCAGGTTCGCGGTTCCAGTAACGCCACGATTGTGGATTGCGCCACCGCCGCTTTTTGTTGTGCCTGTGTCTAATGCGGTGTTGCCGGTAAAGGTGTTTGTTTGACCCGCAATATTCAGACTGCCTGCATTAAAGATTGCACCGCTGTAGCCTGCGTTGGATTTGTTGTTTGTAAATGATACAGATGATGCGTCCATTGTGATTTCGCCACCGTTATCCAATGCGCCCGCCGTACTGGTGGTTTGGTTGTTGTCAAACAAAACGCGACCCAATGTTGCAATTGATACGGTGCCTGAATTTTTAAGGCCGCCGCCGTTACTGCCCGTGTTGTTTGTAAATATAAAGTTGCCGCCTGTGCCATTAACTGTGCCGGCATTTACCAAAGAGCCATTTAACGTGTTTGTGTTTTTATCAAATGTGACGCCGTTGGCAAATGAAACTGTGCCGGTTGCGTTGTTGTTCAACAGAGTGCCTGTGCCGGTGTTTTCTGAAAAGACAGCGCGGTCTGTAAATGACAGGTTGCTGGATGATTGGTCAATAAATATGGCTGAGCCTGCGCCGGCTGAGTTGGATGAAAATGTTGCGGACTTTGCAAAACTGACGTTGCCCCCCAGAATGGCCATTGCACCACCGCTGGAGGTTGCGCTGTTGCCTGAAAAGATTGCGCCGTCGTTGAATGTCATGTCGCCCGCAGCCATTATCGCGCCACCACGATATGTGGACGAGTTATCGGTAAAGGTGGCATTGTCGTCAAATACAATTGCACCATTGCGATGGTTTATTGCACCACCGCCAGAAAAAACACTGTTGTTTGTGTTGCCGGTATCTGTGTTGTTTGCGAAAGTGGTTGCGCCATTAAATTTAATGTCTGGGGATGTGGTTGTACCATCGCCATAGTTGAATATAGCACCGCCACCATTTAGGTTGTTTGTACTGTTGGATGTAAATGTCGCGTCGCCATTAAAGACAACTTTGCCGCCAACGGTAAAACCGTCGCCAGATTTGGATGCTAACCAACCATTTCCAATTACGCCACCCATACCGCCATCGTTCAAACTGTTGGATGAAAATGTGGATGTCCCGTCAAATGTTAGGGTTGTGCTTGGAACGTCTTCCATATAAAAAACACCGCCGTTGTTTGCAGTTGTTGATGCAATGTTAGATGCGGTTAGGTCGGTGTATGTTGTGTTTTCTGTGATGACTTGACGCGTGGTGATGGTGTCGGCAGATGCCGGCATAATCAACAGGGCAGGTAATACAGATATTCCCATTAGGATATTATGTTTCATTTGTATTCCTTTTGTTTTGTTTGCTGTGTTTTTAGATATACAATGAAAAAATCTGAAAATAACTAGGTGTCTTTTCTTGGGTATGTTTTTGTTTGCAGTTGCGGGGAATATGTCCTAAGATTAGGGCGGTAAGAGCAAAAAGGGGCGCCTATGTATAAATACGGTTTTGTTAAAAGAGTTAGTTCTGTTGTTGCAGGCTTGTTTGGTAAGACACGCGCAAAGCGCAGATTAAATCGTGATAGAATTAGATATAAAGGGCTGATTTCAACTGTGTCGGAAACCCGGTTGCCACGTCAAAAGTATGCTAAGAAAATTCCTGTGGCATTTTGCTTTGATGCGCGCGGAACTAAGATGGCGGCGGTGACAATTAAATCGTTGTTGATTGCGTCTGCGGGACGTTGCGATTATGATATCTATTGTGTGGTGAATGCTGATGTGACCGAAGAATTGCGTAATATCGTGCGCGGTATTGTGGATGGATCTGGGTCGACTGTTAACTTTGTAGTGGGTAATAATGACTTTGACGAATCCAGTCGTGGAAAATGGCCAGTTGCAATGTGGTACAGACTGATGTTGCCAAAGTTGGTGCCGAATGTAGATAGAATTATTTATGCTGATTTGGATATTTTGTTCTTTAATGACCTGATTGATATTTATGAATACGATTTGGGTGATAATATAATTGCCGCTGTGCCAACCAGAACAAATATGTATATAAATTCTGGGTTCTTGTTGATGAATTTGAAGAAAATTCGTGAAGAAAATATCTATGACGTGTGGGTTCAGGATTCAAAAGATCATGATTACTATAACCCAGATCAGGACGTTTTGAATTATACGTTAAAGGGGCGCATTGCGTTCTTGCCGTTGCGATATAATTTCCAGTTGTCGCATGGGTCGCGCATATTCAAGATTTATTCTGAATCACAATTAGATGACTTGAAACACAATTTGGTCGTGTTGCATTATTCTGATTATATTAAGCCATGGAGCAAAGGTATTCGTCCGGTTTATTCTGAATACTGGTGGGATGTGGCGCGTCAGACAGGATTGTTTCAGGAATAATTGATGGGGGCAAATATGCGACATTTCCTGTCCAATATTATCGCTTTGCTGATTCCGAATAAAACCCTGCGGGACAAGGTTCGTGTGATGATACGGTATCCACAGACGTTGTCTTATATCAAATTTGTTCGCAGGTATGCCGGGGATGGCAAAGTAAAAATAAAAACGCGTGTTGGACGGGGGTGTCGGAACTTTGTTGTCGTGCTGGGTGATAAGTGGGTGTTCAAATTCCCGCTGTTTACAGATGGACATGAGATTGCGTATCGTGAAAAACGTATTCTGGATGCGTTGGCACCAATTTCGCCAATTAAAATTCCAGCAATGGAAATTATTCATCATAAGGATATTGTTGTGCGTCGGTACGAGTTTGCGCATGGTACGCTGTTAAGCGATGTCGAACCATCGGTTGTTGCTGCAAATCGTGGGCATATTACACGACAAATTGCAAATATGCTTTATGTCATCGGCAAGGCCGACCCAAAAGAAATCCGTGATTTAAAGGATAATCCGAGGGATAAACCAGGATTCTTGTACGGTTGGTTCCAAGGTGATATTTGGCAGAATTTTATGTTAGATGACCAATGTAATATTACATATTTTATAGATTGGGAAGATACAAAATTCCAAAGTTTTATGCCGGCAATACGCGTTGCAACGCGTACATGGGAAAAACGAAACTATCGTTATATGGGTGTTGATGTTATGGCAGAATATGGGAAACTGTATTTGCAGGCTTGTCAGAAGTCTAAAAAATAATTTGGTTTATTTCTTGTAATATAATTTGTCGTATTCACGTTTAACTGTTGGCATTAGGCTGTGGCGGTCAGAACGGAATAGGTTCGAAAAATCACGAAATTCACAATCTTCCCAGTCGATAAAAGCGATGATTTTCATGGTTTTTGTGTCGACGATAAAATTGTCGAATATGTCGCCCTGGGTCCAGCCGTACATATAACCAGGTTTGGTATTAGGTTTGGGCTTTAAATCGCGAATTTCGATGGGGTCTG
>JBKSMY010000043.1:0-16059 GCA_046882065.1 Alphaproteobacteria bacterium
ACCGTTAACGCCTCTGTCGAACAAGACTGTGTCATGGGTTCGCATATGTTGTTCCGAAGTTCGTAACCCGACAAACATTTTTCAATCACGCAATCACCCCACTTTTTGCCGGTCCAGGTTTGGGTGCCAGATTCAGCATACCAAACCGTTAACAGCGGTGCCGGACAAGGCTGTGTCGCAGCAACACATTCATTGCCGGATATGTTATAATTCTGCTGACATTTAACCAACTTGCATTCAGACCATTCGTTATTGCTGGACGTCATGACCGCATAGGAAGCATTCTCAATCGATTCAGTACAATCCTTTGTTTCGTTCGCAACGCATTTGTTGTCAGACAATGCATAGCCCGTGTTACATGATTGAATTATACATGTCGAACCATCCTTGATGCCGGTACGCGCATTTTTATCAACGGCATACAACTCTTTAATGGTGCAGCGTACGGTGTCAGCAGTTGCATCCTCTAAGATACGGCTCCAATCACGAATTTCTGCAACGCCCGCGTCCAGCATACATTGTTCACGCATAGCCGCAGATACCCCAGTCATTTCCGATGCGATATTCGCAGGTGTCGCGCCGGTGCCATTCAGGATTTCGTTCAATGTCACAACGTTGCGACATGTATTTTTTGTGTAATCCTGGCTATTCAAGCACGTTGTACTGTCTGCCTTGTCAATAATTGCCTTGAACTGGGCCATTGACGGATTACAAATCATTTCTTCATAGCAAGAAGGCACGTTTGTAACCTGGGCACAGTATGTCTTGATACGCGTGTCGGACCAGTTTGCCTCGGCACGGCGCTGGGTTTCATAACATTCGTATATTTCACTTATACAATTGTTAAAGTTTGTGCCGGCCCGGATAGCGTCCGCCAAGATTGTGTCACGTTCTTCGTTTGCAAATTCCAGACGCTTTTGTTGTAACGCTTGTTGTGCTGCAACCTTTTGATAACCGATGTTCTGGGCGGTTGTACGCAACTGTTCCCCATAGGCATCACAGTCCGCATTCGCATCCAATGCGTATTTCTGCATAATGCTGCGACGTGCATCGGCAACCGGACCACGCAGGTTTGAATACGGGTCACCAGATGTTGACGCGTATCCAAAACATGTCGCCGAATTAGATGCAGAATAGCCGCTGTTCGATTTTACAAAATTTAATTCATATGCACCAGAATTGCTGACGGTGATTTTGCTGTTGTAATTATATGGGCATTGACCCGCGCCATTCGAACACTTTGTGCCAGATGGTGGGGTTCCGCAAGCCTCGTATATGCCGTTAAAGCAGGAATCCAATACGCGGGCACAGACATTGTTGTGCGCATATTCAAACAATTCATAACCCCATGTTTCCGCAAGGCTGTCTTTTAAGTCGTCCGCAGAATCCAACGCACCTTTTATTCCACTTAGACCGCTGACAACAGATGATAAATTCTCAAACGATGCCAACAGACCATCATTGTCATCATCCAGAATTGTGACTGTTTGTTCCTTGGCATCGGCCCATGATTGCAAGGACGCCAAAATATCAGAACCATTGCCGTCCAGATTCGTTACATCAAAACCAAAACTGTTGCCCGTGGTTGAACAATATTTAGGCTTGGCACATGAAGATACGCTGCCCCCATTTTCAGCATAAATGCCGTGATTAGAACACCATTCAATCGCTTCCTTGGAACTTTGACCATATTGGTTGGTCACATCCTGCCATGAAACACAGTTCATAACTTTTTCTGCGTCTGTTAACTGGAACGCCTCGGATACATCTTTGCCCCTGTTCGCGATTAACAATGCCAATTCACCCGAAACCTTAATCAATTCTTCGTTTGCAGTTTCAAGTGCGGCTTCAGCCTCAGCAAACGCCTTGACACGGCCGGCACACGCACAACGACGTTGGGCCGCGTTACGCGCAGTGCAAATTTCGTCCATACATGTGTAGTATGATTCCATACAATTATTAAAGGCATCCGATGAAATCAAACCAGTTGTGGAATCGATAATGTTTGAATAATTGCCTGTGTACAGTTTACTGTTCAAATATGAAATCGCAGGTACCGCCGCGTTCGCTTTGGATCCACGGATTGCATTGCCCTGTAATGAAATGCGCGCATTGTTTACCGCAGCCGTTGTCGCAGTACGCGCACGAACCGCACGCGTCGCGTTTGCGTTGGCACGATTTGTCGCCGTCGTTTGACGCGAAACCACATTACGAGACGATACAGCATTCGCACGATTGACATTTGCACGATTTGCATTTGCACGCGTTGTCACAGCACGAGATTGTACCGTACTGCGTGAATTTGCCGCACGCGACGCATTCGCCGTAGTCGTGCGCGCCACCGTTGCACGAGACGGATTGTCGCCACGCGAACTGGTACGACTGGAACGTGGGGATGTACGACCACTTTGGTTGAAATACATTGTTGCATTCGTCGGCGCAACCGGGTCTGCAAATACCGAACGAATTGACAACATTGTCGAACATACAAAAAAAGCACCAGCCAACAAAAAGACCGTTCCAAGTGCATTTTTGACGGAATTTGCAAATTCTTGATTTTTCATAAAGCTCTCCTTGTGTTCTGGAAACCCCAGAAACCCAACCTTTCTATACGCAAACACCACGCACAATGCATGTATGTTTATCTTGATTATAACAATTTTTTTGCAGTCTGTAAATAGTTTAGTCGCGTATTTTGTGCCATTTTTAAGATTTTTATCAGATAGATACAAATATTTTTCGATGGCATAATTTTACACATGAAACGCGCTATTATTTTTTTCTGGATGGCACTGCCATTTGCCGTAAATGCGAATCCTATGTTCGCGCCGAATACACGCAACAGCATCGGACTGCACACCGCACAAAGCACAGGACACGGCGATTTAGGACATCTGGTGTGGCCATGGGATTGGGATTTTAATCCTATGACCGTCATCATGCTGCAATACAGTCAACCAATCCAAATTCTGCGATTGCCGGCACGCGTCAATGTACATGCGCTGCAAAATTTCGCATACCATCACGACAAGGGCGCATCATTTGCCGCAATCGGAATTTCATGGGATATTGTGTTTGCGTCAATCTGCGGGTGGTATTTTGGAGCAGGCCTTGGGCCATACATGCGCGACAGCGGTGACAAATATGTGGAAAGCAGGTTAGTGTTCGGGGAACGCATATTTATCGGCAAAAACATAAACAACCGCGTACGAGCCGAGATTTTTACCCTGCATTTTTCCAACGGAGATTTTACAGAAATGAACCACGGGTTTAATTTTCTGGGGCTGGGATTTAATTACAGTTTCTAAACAAAAAAAAGCCCGCGCTGACGGGCCTTGTTTAATCGTATGGGTTTTCGGATTTTTCGTAATCAATCACAATAGGCAAATGTTCCCACTTTAACGCGGTCGCAATGCCACGACGCAAATAACGCGTGTATGATTCCGGAATGTCCGACGCGCCACCAACATTGATTGTAATGCGCATTGGGTGACGACCCGTTTGGCGCGCAAACTTAATCTTCATCGGACGTTTCAGGCGCGACAAAGGCGGCTGACGATCAGCGACCAATTTTTCAACAATACGATTTACCAAACTGGTCGGCGCCTGGGCAGAAGAAATATCCCATTGTTCATAAATACGGCGGAACATATTCTGAACACCCGTACCTGTTTCGGCCGATACAGCCAAAATCATAGGCTTGATAATCTGGTGGAAAGAATTTGAAAACTGATGCTTTAATTTTAGCAGTTTTTCATCACGAATTTCAGGTTCAACCAAATCCCACTTGTTCAGGGCAACACATAAAATCTTGCCCGCGTTATAGACACGCGACGCAATCCCCAACGCCTGGTTTTCAATGTTGCGTGTGGCGTCAACCATCAAGATTACAACGTCTGCTTTTTCAATCGCGTCCAAAGACTTTAACGCGGACAATGTTTCAACGTCGTCTGTGACACCCGCCTTGCGACGAAGACCCGCTGTGTCCATCAGTACAATGTCACGACCATAGAATTTTGTCGGAATCTTTACCGTGTCGCGTGTAATACCCGGCGCATCCATTACAATTTGACGCTTTTCCCCAAGTACACGATTTACAAATGTCGATTTGCCAACATTTGGCTGACCCAAAATTGCGATTTTAATGCGTGTATCCGTCGCAGTTTCTGGTGTCGGCGCATTCGCTGCGTCACCCGCAATCTTATCCAAAAACGCATAAATTTCTTCGAATCCGCGTTTGTGTTCGGCAGACACCATCACAGGTTCACCAAAGCCAAGTTTGTAAAAATCATGAATGTTCGCCAGACGTTTGGCCGATTCGCTTTTGTTCACCAGCAACAATACCGGCGCACGCGTTTTACGACGCACCAATTTCGCCCAATCTAAATCTTCGTTCGTTAGACCAACACGACCATCAACCACAAACAAAATCGCATCAGATGATGACACCGCATCAATTGCCATATTTGTCGAGTCCAGCGCAATGCCAGAATTAGCGCGTTCCAGGCCCGCCGTGTCGTACAGCGTGTACGGACGATCGCGAAACGTACCTGAAATTGTGTCGCGGGTGACACCCGGACGGTCATGTACCAGCGCATCGCGCGTCCCAGTCAGCGCGTTAAAAAGTGTTGATTTGCCCGTGTTTGGACGACCTGCTATTGTTATTTTCATCATTACTTTTTTCCGTTGATTTTTTGTAATTATATAGCAAAATTATAAATAATCAAATGGGGGCTTGAATATGATTAAGGAAATCAAAAACGCGTTCAAACGTATTCGTAATCTTATTGTTAATCCAAAACGCTATTTTACAAAGATTGTTGCCGACGGCAATATGGAAGAAGCAATGTTAAAGGCATTCCTGTATGGTCTGTTGGGCGGATGCTTGGTTTTGTTAATTCGTCTGTTGGGTGGTGCAACTGTTACAATCGGCGCAATCTTTACAGCAATTGTTATTGTCCCTGTGTTGGCGGTGGCATTATTGTTCGTGTTTGGGGGACTGATGATGCTGGTGTCCGAAATCACCGGTGGCGAACGCGACTGGGAAATCGCGATTAAGGGGTTGGCGTCGGTATTCTTTATCTATCCTGTTATATTGGTTTTGAATGCGTTGGCATTTAATTGTACATCTATTTGGGTTATCAGTATGCTGGTCGATATGTATGTGCTGTTCTTGTTTTACAACATATCATTGTACTGTATGCGCGGCAAGCGGGGTAATGTATTGCTGGTAATTGGAATACTGGCATTGTTCATGGTGACTGTGTACGCAACAGATTATCGCATTGGATGGTTTATGCTGAAAAACACAAGCGCAACTTTGGCCTGTTTGCTGTAATAAAATTAAACAAGCGAGAGAGAATATGAGAAAGAAATCCGCACAAGATGTGATTATTTCGCTGAAGAACATTAACAAAAGTTTCCCGCTGGAACTGGGTGGCGAACAGCAGGTTCTGTTTGATATAAATTTTACAGTCATGCCAGGCGAATTTGTGGCAATTATGGGACCATCAGGTTCAGGCAAATCAACATGTATGAATATAATCGGCGCATTAGACACACCAACATCAGGTATTTATGAATTATATGGGCGCGATGTGACTGGACTGACGCCGGACGAGTTGGCAATTGTCAGAAACGAGCATATCGGATTTGTTTTTCAACAATTTAATTTGCTGCCAAAACGCAGCGTGTTGGACAATGTAATGTTGCCGCTGATGTATCGCGGATTACCAATGGACGAACGTGTACGGCGCGCACGCGAAATGTTAAAGCGCGTAGGATTGGAAAACTTTGAATCTTATTTACCAACCCAATTATCAGGCGGAATGAAACAACGTGTCGCAATCGCACGCGCATTGGCAGGCGAACCTAAACTGATTCTGGCAGACGAACCGACAGGCGCGTTGGACAGCAAAATGGGAAATGAAATTTTACAATTCTTTAAAAAACTGAACAAGGATTTGGGCATCACAATCGTTATGATTACCCATGAATTTGATATCGCAAAATACGCAAGCCGTCTGATACATATTCGTGACGGCAAGATTAACTATGACGGGGCAATTCCGCGCAACGATAATAATTTATAACTGATGGACACAGGAGAGTTTTACAATGACTTTTAACGATATTTTCAAGGAATCTTGGCTGTCAATCAGCGGAAATAAAATCCGTTCTTTCCTGACTGTGTTGGGGATTATTATAGGCGTTATGGCGGTGGTGATTATGGTCGCAGTTGGTGAAACTGTCCAAAAAGAAATCACAGACCAGTTTTCATCACTGGGGACAAATACAATTATGATTCGCGCAGGCGCAGCACAAAGCGCAGGTGTTCGCACCGGAAATCGTCAGACACTAACAATTCAAGACGCAGAATTTATTGGGAAACTGCCCGATGTGATGGCAATCAGCCCTGTGCAAAATGGTTCTGCCCAGGCGATTTATGGAAATAAAAACTGGGGGACGTTAATGGTTGGGGTGTACCCAGGCTATACAACCGTTCAAAATATAGAAATGCAATATGGCACATTTTTTGACATGTCTGCCGTTCGCAACGCTTCAACATATGCGGTGATTGGACCCGAGACAGCCGAAGAACTGGGGCTGCCGGAAAACCCTGTGGGTCAGGTCATTCGTGTTCAAAACACACCGTTCGTTGTTATCGGCGTCACAAAGGCCAAGGGCGATTCCGCCATGGGCAGCCAAGACGATATGATTCTGATTCCGATTACAACACTAAAAAAACGTTTACAGGGGTCAAGATTTCCAAATTCTGTTAATATGATTGCACTAAAATTATTTGCTGATTCTGACAACAATATGGCAATAGAACAGATAACCGCCCTGTTGCGTCAGCGACACAGACTGAAAGACGATGCGGTTGATGACTTTCAGATTATGGACATGAAACAGATTATGGAAACAATGACGACCGTTACAGGATACATGAAGTTGCTGTTGATTGCGATTGCGGCGGTGTCGTTATTGGTGGGCGCAATCGGTATTATGAACATGATGCTGGTGTCGGTGGCAGAGCGCACACGCGAAATCGGTATTCGCAAGGCGATTGGCGCACGCGAACGCATGATTATCATTCAGTTTTTGTCTGAATCTGTATTGATTTCGTTTATCGGTTCAATGATTGGACTGATTATCGGGGTGGGATTAAGTCAGGGGGTCGGTCGATTTATATTGGGCTATAATGTTCCGTTCAGTATTTGGCCAGTGGTTCTGTCGGTGTCGGTGGCCGTGATTGTGGGGCTGTCGTCCGGTGTTATGCCTGCGATGAAGGCGGCAAAACTGAACCCAATCGACAGTTTAAGATACGAATAAGACAACGTATCTATGCCTTGAAAACTGGGAATTTATGATTTATACTGGAAAGCATGAAGATTTTAAACCGGTATTTTTTGCGTCAACTGATTGCGATTTTTATTATGCTGTTGCTGATTTTAACAGGATTGGCATGGATGATGCAGATTATGTCTATGATGAAATTTCTGCTGAAATACGGCATTGATGTGGGCAGTTTTTTGGGGCTGACAGCATTGATGTTGCCGTTTATCGCATCAATTATTGTGCCGTTTGTTTGCTTTATTGCGGTTATATTTGTGTACAACAAAATGATTGGCGACAATGAAATTACTGTTATGGCGGCATCTGGTCTGTCGCCACGTCAAATCGCACGGCCTGCGTTGATTTTAGGAACGGCTTTGACGGTGTTGAATCTGGTTTTGAATATTTGGATTGTGCCACGCAGCCAGGCATTGTTTTATGACACGCAATGGAATCTGCAATATGGTATGGCCCATATGAAATTACAGGAAAGCGCATTCACAGAAATTTCAGATGGACTGGTTGTTTATGTCGACCGTGTGGCGGGTCATGATTTGGCCCAGGTTATGTTGTCTGATATGCGTGATGAAAATGCACCATCTATGATTTTCGCAGAAAAAGGTAAATTGGTTTCCACGGTGCGCGGACTGTCACTGATAATGACAAACGGTTCGTTACAGGCGTCGGGCGATACAATGGTGACTGGGACATTCGAAACATTTGATATGGATTTAAATCTGGTTGAACGTGGGGGAAACACTTCTTTCCGTGTGCGCAGAATACCAACAAATGATTTGTTAAAGATTGTGTTCGACGCAGAAACAAAAAAACAACACAAAACCATTCTGACTGAAATGTGTAATCGGTTTTTAAGTCCGCTGATGAACCTGATATTGGCAGTATTATGCGCGACAATTTTATTGCGTTCATCCCTGTTACGTCGTCGTGCTAGTTTTGCACCAATGGTGGCTGTCGGGGCAATGGCAGGGGTGATGGCGTTGTATATGTCGCTGTCTAATATGGTGGCCAGTTTGACTGGCTTTGGATTGTTGGCAATTGGATTAGGGATATTGCTGGTGGGAATGCTGGCAATACTGTCAAAGAAATGATAAAGAAACGGTCCGCATTTTTACTGGGGATTTTAGCGTCTGCAAATGCGGACGCAATGTCCGTTAATATGGACGAGCCGCGTACAATCATCGCAGACCGTATCGAGTATGATGTAAAATCTGAAACAATCAAAACAGTTGGAAATACAGAAATCGTTAATCAGTCAGGTCAAAGAATGACCCTGACAGATTCGTATATAACCCAGCAGGGCGAAGAATTATCAGGTGATAATATAAAACTGTGGTTAGGCAATCATGTCTATGTCGAATCAGATAATATCACGCGCAAAGGTGATTTGACAATCGCACGTCATGCTACATTTACAGCATGCGATGATTGTGATGCGTACGGTGATGCATGGAAGATTTCAACATACAAAATTATTCATGACATGGATTCGCGTATGTTAAAGTTTTACAGTCCTGTATTGCGCACATATGACATCCCTGTGTTGTGGTGGCCATACTTTGAAATGCCGGATCCCGGTGTAAAGTATAAAACAGGTTTTTTGATGCCTGATTTTGAGTCGACAAATAAAATGGGCACCCAGATAAATATTCCGTTGTACATATCGTTGTCTGATACACATGATATGACGGTTACATTTTCATATCTGACCCAGGAAAATCCTTTGTTCCAGGTGGAACATCGTTTGAATGCAGCCCATTCCGAATACAGAACCCAAGGATCTTTCACACATAATCGTGAAGGTGAAAGTCGTTGGCATATATTTAACGATGATGTAATTGAACTGGGCGAATATGCACGCGCAACGGTGTTCTTGGAACGCGCGTCTGATAAAACATATTTGCAGAAATATGGATTCTATGACGATCAGCCGTATTTGGATTCAGGCGCAAAACTGGAATTATTTGGACAAAGCAGTTATGTCGTTGCAGATGCACATATATTCCAGGAACTGCGCGACAGCACAGGTGTTCAGACCACGCCACCTGATGGCGATATTTTGCCAAACATTCGTGCCGTACATCAGACTGCGCCATTGTTCGGCGAGACCTATGCCACATTCGCCGCCGATGTGTTGGGAATTTCAGGGGACGGAACATCTGCACAACGTATGATTGGGGACGCACGCCTGACAACACCATGGACATTGTGGGGCGGGAATCGTCTGACAGCCAGCGTGTCGGCCCGATATGATTTATACCATTTTCATAATACAGAAATGGTTGATGGCGATACTTATTCAGGATTAAAAAATCGTTTCTTGCCCAGCGGGTATTTGGAATGGGGTTTGCCGATGTTCAAACCAACGAATAACTGGACACAAATTATTGAACCCCGTGCGCGTTTAACCGTCATGCGCGAAATGGACGCGGAAACTTTTGCGACAGACCATGATTCTGCTGGAACTATTCTGACTGATACGACGCTGTTTTCTGACAACCGCTTTGCTGGTTTGGATTTATGGGAAAACGGTACATATGCAGACTATGGTGTGCGATGGGCCGCGTTTAGCGAAGACGGCACAAATGTTGAAGTGTTCTTGGGGCAATCGTATGACTTTACAAAACGACCAGAAACAAAACTGGACACAGGATTTCGCAACGGTTTGTCGGACTATGTCGGGCGCATCAGTTATAATGATATGAAATGGCTGAGTGTTGCAACACGTTTCAGATTGAATCAAGATACTTTGTCATTGCGCCATATGGAAACGTCCGCAAATATCGGCAGTTCACGCAACTTTTTCAACATCGGACATATTTGGTCCCAACATCGGAATACTGAACTGTATGAAAACGTTAATATTAACGAGGCAATTATCGGCGCCGGCATACAATTAACCAACCGGTGGTCAATGCGCTGGAATGCAATTTACAATATAGAAGAAGAACAATTCCAACGCCATACAGGTGGATTCTTTTATAACCATCCGTGCTATTATCTGTCGGTGGAATACCGTCGTGATAACGCAATCAAGGAAGACTATGTCGGAACAACCACGTTCCAGTTCAGGTTCGGTATGGCAATCAATGGTCAGCAATATTAAGGAAAGGAAAAAACTATGAAGGGCATTTTTGCGTTATTGTCTGTGTTTTTCATGATGCCGGCATTCGGCGCGTCAGTTGTCGCAAGTGTTAATGGAACACCAATTACAGACACAGATATTACAGCGCGCACCAAGTTAATGACACGACAAGGCAAAACATCAACTGATAACCGTCGCGTCGCATTACAAAGCATTATTGACGACAGCGTAAAATTAGCATACGCGCAGAATTTTAATGTCGTTCCTGACGACAAAACTGTTGATGCTGAACTGAAAAAATTGAATCTGGGGGATCTAAGCGCAACAGAACGCGAAATGGCACGCAATGCGCTGCGCGCAGAAATCGCATGGCAAATTATTATCGCACGCACCGTTATGCCAACAGTCGATACAACCGATGAAGATATCGCAATTGAACGCGCAAATATCGCCCGTGAATATGGTCTGCCGATTGAAATGACGATTGTGCGTTTGACAGATGTGCCGGTGGACGTGGCGGCAAAATTATCTAAACCTAAATCTTGTGACGGCGCAATTGAAATGGCAGAAAAATTAGGCGGTGTGCCACAGAAGTTTTCAGCGTTGCAATATGAACTGTCGGCAGATTTGCGCGAACGTGTGGCAGCGTTGCCAAATATGACATGGTCAACACGCGCAGATGATGGTTCTGTTGTTTTGGTGTGCAGCACAAAAAAAACAGACGAATATAAAAATCTGGATGATGTTATCAAGCAAAACACAGTCTATAAACAGGCTATGTTCATGGCAGACCAACAGTTAAAACAGTTGCGTCGCAAGGCGGTTATTGTAATCAATGACGAACGGTATAAATTATGAAACCAATATTATTTAATCTGACAGACGCAGAACTGGAAAAATTTATCGTGGATATGGGCCAGCCTCGTTTTCGCGCCAAACAAATTCGCGAATGGTTAAATCGGGGTGCGCCTGATTTTATGTCTATGAAAAATATTCCCGAATCTTTGCGGGGCGCATTGGATGAAGTGGCACAGACATTGCCTGTTAAAATTATCAAGAAATTGGAATCGTCAGATGGTGAAACAACTAAGTTTCTGTTGGAATTAAATGACGGCGAACAGATTGAATGTGTGTTAATGCGCACAACATACGGAAACAGCGTCTGCGTCAGTTCCCAGGCAGGATGTGCAATGGGATGTAAATTCTGTGCCAGTACGTTGTTGGGACTGAAACGGAATTTAACCGCTAATGAAATTTTCTCGCAAATCTTGGTTGCACAATGGGAACTGCGTGCCGATAAATTTAATGACAAACCAATTAGACCAAATGGTGACGCAAACAATGGGGACGTGTCGCACATTGTAATCATGGGAACAGGTGAACCATTACAAAATACAGAAAACGTGATTGACTTTATTGAACGCGCAAACCGCGATATGGGTATCGGTTGGCGACGAATTACGGTTTCAACATGCGGTATTGTGCCTGGGATTGATCGCTTAATCGAATGGGGTCGACCAATCAATTTGGCAATATCTTTGCACGCACCAACTGATGAGTTGCGTTCACAAATTATGCCAATTAACAACAAGTATAAATTGAATGAGGTTTTGGACGCTGCGTGGCGTTTTACAGATAATCATAACCGCCAGTTGATGATAGAATATATTCTGTTGGGACGGCGCGACGATAATGGTGAAACAGTTTTGTATAATGCCACACCAGAATACGCCGAGAAATTATCAGAACTGTTGCGCGGAAAGAACTGTATGGTGAATTTAATTCCGTGGAATGCGGTCGATGAACGCGACTTTGCATCACCGTCGGGCAATGCCGTGCACAGATTCCAAGACACGCTGATTAAAAACAGTATTCACACGCGCATCAGACGTGAACGTGGAACGGATATTGGGTCAGCCTGTGGGCAACTGCGTCTGAACAACGCAAAACGTAAATAAAAAACCGCCACAACGGCGGTTTATTTTTATATTTCGTCCCAATGACAGATTACAACAGCGTGTACTGTATCGCCAACGCAGATTTTGTGGCGCGACACCAATCCGTCAATCGCAACATCAATTCGGATTTCAGGGGTATCAGGTGATACTTCTTTCTTGAAATTGATATCAATTTTGCGCAGTTTATGCTGAGAACGATATTGATAACCAACACTTTCCGTTGCCCATACCGCATAGACCGCATTATTTATATGCTGATTCACGTCTATGTCATCAAAACGACATTTCATAACATGTGTTTTGTTTGTGTCAAAATCTGGGAACTTTTCAAACGCACAGCCGTATGCGCGATGTGGCACAACCACGTCCGGCGACAGATGATTTTCCAATGGTAATGGACGACGCGACGCCATATCAATCATAATCCATTGGGATGTGGCACGCACCATTAGACGACCATCAGCCCCATGAATTTCAAAATCACGCGTAGCACGCAAGGCGTCTTGGCATGAAGGCCAGGTGGAAAAAGTTAACACTTCACCTTCGCGTGGCAATTCCATAATGTCGACCAGGTAATACATCACAACCCAGCCAACACCGTTTTCCATGCAATATGTACGACCACAGCCAAGAACCTCGGCATGACGGTCGGCAATCGATTGTAATTCATTCATCAAAATCAATGGACGAACGTTACCAAATCGGTCGCACTGATATGCCTGTAAGACGCGTGTTTCAACCAGTTTATCTGCCATGATTTACCCCGCAATGTTTTGGGTCGCCACAACAAAATCTAATGCGTCACCCAACTGAATTTCATTCGCGCGTGCCGCCGATTTAATCAGACCATGCAAAACCGCCGGTGTGTCAGATGGAATCGTTAACGTTTCCAGTTTTGCACCGTTGCCAATTTTCCGATCTGTGCGCAGACCACGAATATTTTTCAACATTTCCAGCGCAATGTTCATTGTCGATACATCTGTTTCATATTCGGCAACAACGTCTGGGTATGCCGTCAGGTGTAATGTTTCGCCACCTTCGGTTGGTTTGTAAATTTTCTGCCACAATTCTTCGGTCAGGAATGGTATAAATGGCGCATACAGGCCAATTATCGCACGCAGTACTGTGTACAATGTCCATTGTGCAGACAATTTGGATTCTGCGCTGTATTTTTCAGGTGCCCAGAAGCGATCCTTGATGAATTCCAAATACTGGTCACAGAAAATATCCCAGAAGAATGTGTCGATGGCTGCGCGTGAATTGTAATTGTCATATTTATCCAAATGCCGGCGTGTTTCAGCAACAGCCTTGTTCAATTCATTCAGAACCCAACGATCTTCGATAAAACGTTCAGATACTGGAATCTGTTTTGCGGTCGCAGGTTCAAAATCAGACAAATTCATCAGAACGTATTTAGACGCGTTCCACAATTTTGTCAGCAGTTTTGAACCGCGTTTAACTTCGTCATCACTGTATCGCAGGTCGGTGCCAATTGGGGCGGTCGCAATCCAATAGCGCAACGCGTCCGCACCAAATTTATCAACCGCAGTTAATGGGTCGGTACCGTTGCCCTTGGTTTTGGACATTTTTTGCCCCTTGGAATCGCGTACCAAACCGTGGAAGTTTACGGTCTTGAATGGCACGTCGCCCATAACGTACATACCCATCATAACCATACGCGCCACCCAGAAGAAGATGATGTCTGCAGCGGTGTACAACAAGTCAGTTGGATAATACTTTTTTAATTCCAATGTGTCGTCTGGCCAACCCAATGTGGAAAATGGCCACAGACCAGATGAAAACCATGTGTCCAAAACATCTGGGTCGCGTGTCAATGTCTTGCCACCAGATTGCTTAATCGCATCCTCTTCGGTTTCGGCAACATAAACACGACCATCTTCGTCATACCATGCAGGAATATGATGTCCCCACCACAACTGACGTGAAATTGTCCAAGGACGAATACCCTTCATCCATGCCATAAACAGGTTATAACGATGTTCAGGCAGGAATTTAATACGACCCTCTTCTACTGCCTTAATCGCAGGAATCGCCAACTTTTCCGCGTCTACAAACCATTGATCCGTCAGGTATGGTTCAACCGGAACACCACCACGTTCAGAATATGGGGTTGGAATTATCTTGTCTTCTATCTTGACCAACAGACCTGCGGATTCGATATCGGCAACAACCGTCGCGCGCGCCGCATAACGGTCCATGCCACGATATTTTTCCGGCACAACAGGATTGTCGTTTAATTTGGCATCTGGTGTCAAAATGCAAACCGGTGTCAGGTTATGACGGACACCAACTTCCCAGTCATCAAAGTCGTGGGCCGGTGTAATTTTTACCGCGCCTGTACCCTTGTCTGGGTCGGCATGAACGTCGGCGATAATTGGAATTTCAATATCTGTTAATGGAATAATCGCATGTTTCCCAATCAGGTGTTTCAGTTTTTCATTTTCAGGATGAACAGCAATCGCCTGGTCCCCAAATAATGTTTCAGGACGTGTTGTTGCGATTTCAATCGTGCCACCGTCAACCAACTGATAGTTGAAGTAATAGAATTTGCCCTTTTCGTCGCGGGTTTCAACCTCTAAATCCGACACAGATGTCTGCTGTCTTGGGCACCAGTTTACCAGACGTTTTTCACGATAGATTAAACCTTCGTTATACATTTTAACAAACAGTTTCGTAACCGCGTTGGACAGTCCTTCGTCCATTGTAAAACGTTCGCGCGACCAAACAGGTGTCACACCCAGAACATGCAACTGGTTCATAATCTGGCCACCTTTGTCCGCCTTCCACGTCCAGGCGGCATTTAATTTTTCAGCCAACGACAATGAATGAGGATTTATGCCACGCTTGGACAAATCGCGTTCAACCAATAATTGGGTTGCGATTGACGCGTGGTCGGTTCCAGGCTGCCACAAGACATCAAAACCGCACATGCGTTTATAACGACATACAATATCCGTTAAAACATTGTCCAGCGCATGCCCCATGTGCAATTTACCCGTCACGTTTGGTGGTGGCATCATAATACAAAACGATGGCTTGTCAGATGTAACGTCGTTATTCCAGAATGTGCTTTTGTCCCAGAATTCCTGGATTTTTGTTTCGATTTCGCGTGGTGCGATATTTTTGCCCAATTCTATATTCATTTTCGTTGTCCTGTTTATAAAAAATATTCTGGTTCAAATCGTACCAGATTAAATTCAAATTTCAAGATTTTAACAATATATAACACAAATAAAATTCCCGCCAGATGGCGGGAATTTTTATAACTGGGCGCGAACTTCTTCGACTTCGTAACATTCGACGCGGTCGCCTTCTTTCAAGTCATTATACTTGTCAAAAGACATACCAAATTCAACACCACCTGATACTTCTTTAACCTCGTTCTTTTCGCGGCGCAGTTGGCCAATTTTGCCATCATAGACAACAACGTTGTTGCGTAACAGACGAACGAATGCATCTTTCTTAATTGTACCTTCGGTCATGCGACAACCCGCAACGCGTACGCCCTTGCCCACGGTGAACAAGGCGATAACGTCCGCATAGCCAATAAAGGTTTCGCGCTTTTCAGGTGCCAATTTACCCGACAAGATTTCTTTGATTTCGTCTGTGATGCGATATACAACACTGTGATAACGAATA
>JBKSMY010000044.1:0-10949 GCA_046882065.1 Alphaproteobacteria bacterium
TGATGGAACGCTGAATGAAACAATTTGGCCAGATGAATTTGTAAGACATAAAATTATCGACGCGATTGGTGATATGTTCACATCGGGTGCTTTTGTGTGTGGCGCGTTGGAATCATACAAAGGCAGTCATGCGCTGAATAATTTAGTTTTGAAAAAGTTGTTTAGCAATTCAGAAAACTATGATATAGTTGAAGAATAAAGAATAGGAGAGAATATATGAAAAAGTTCTTTGCAATTTTAGCGGTTTTGTTGTCCGTTGCAGCCTGTGGTAATATGGTGAAAAATGAAAACGGCAGTCAATATTTAGTACAGTTGGATTCTGAACCAATTGGTTGTACGTTCTTGTATAAATTAGAATCCGAAGTTTCTGTCTATGCAGCAGAAGATGCACGCAGATACTTGGAAAATCGTATCGTAGATCAGGCGCGTCCAGGTAATGCATATTGGATTACAAGTCAGCGCACTAAACCAAATGAATGGGTAATATTTGGGCCGGAACGTGCTTTTGTTTTGGTTGCAAATGTTTATGATTGCCCACATCCGAACAATGTTCGTACCGCGCGTGATGGTGGGGCGGCAACTGTGTCTGTGCCGACGGCGGCAGACGGATGTACATATGGTAGTTGTTATTAAGAAAATCCCCAATTTGGGGATTTTTTATTGGAATAGATTTCGTTTTTATTGAAGCCAGGTTTGTGATATAATAAAAAGTATGAGAAAAAGAAATTTATTTATTTTGTCGATTTTATCGTGTCTGGTGTCGTTGCCTGTTTTTGCAGGGTGGCAGTATCCTGGGGAATATGTTGGGGATGGCTGGTATATGGACGATGGTTCGCGATTTGTAATCTCGGTGCGCGGTGGTGCAGCGTTCGGTAGTGGTAAAATAAAGAACGAAATTGGGGCTGCGTCTGTTGGGTATTATGTGTTGTCAGATTCTGGGTTGATTGTTCCCTATGGTCAATGCATGATAGATAAAAGTTGTAGTTTGTTAGAATTTGCAGGATATGCTAATTTTTCACAACTGACTGCAAGTAAGGATTTCGAAGGTTTTTCAATTGCCGCAGGTGCCAGTATCGGTTGGACAATTTCAAATAAACCGCAATGGCGACTGGAAGCCGGGTGGGATCATATTTCGGAAACTGAATATAATTCGTCGCCTATGTTTCAAGGTGAAGTGTCATTAGAAGGTGGTTCGTGGTCGAACGCATATGTGGAAAGTTCGTCTGTTAATTCTAAGATATCAACAGATGTAATAAGTGCGATGGCGTTCTATGATTTCTTTGATGGGTTGTATAAACCAACACGACAGATGATACCGTATGTTGGTTTTGGTGTGGGGTATTCAAATACTAAGACAATATTGAATTTGGTTGATCCGTATGGCGATTTGTCAGGACAGGGTGAATTTGCAAATTATGGCGAACCAGATAGTTATGGTTTGACACAATTCTTTACGTCTGAATACGAAACGTCAAATGTTGTTGGGTTGTTGGCGGTTGGTTTTTCGTACGGCTTGAATGAGACGATGTTCCTGGACTTTGGTGTGCGTGGAATGTATATTCCGCGGGTAAAGTGGGAATTGTCTAATGAAGACGGTACAAAGCATCGCGAATTTTTTAGCACAGAAAATTTGTTCTATGTTAATGCTATGTTAGGGTTAAGATTCGAGTTTTAATAAAATCCGCCGTTCGGCGGTTTTTTATTGCTTAATATTCGTTTGCTATGGCTTGGGATTTTGTGTTATAATTTATAACAGAATATTCAGAGAGAGAATTTACTTGGCCAGTCAAACTATATCTGTTAATCGAAAAAAGTATGCGGTCGGGTTGTTTTGGCAACCGGTTTCCGCAGGTTTTAGCGCGCGTAATTATGCGCGCAGTTTGTCGCGTAATGTTGATAAAAAACTGAATTTATATACCGAATATCGCGAGATGATTGGTTTGGCGTCGCGAAAAAATGGTGCGCGTTTGGGAATGCGTGTCGCTGCCGCCGCTGTGATGGACAGTTTTTCAGAATATACGTCTTTTTTGGCGGTGTTCGCAGTTGAAAAAAAATTCTATTTAGTTGCAGCGCGTAATGGGATTATCTTGGAAGACCGTGTGTTTGATTCCGAAGATGCAGCCCGTAATGAATATGTTAAGTTATCTGAAATCCCAGATTGGGGCGCGTTCTTTGCACCGGGGGCGTGGGGTATGCCACGCGCAGCGGAACGTAATTTGGCGGATTTGTTGGCTGTCAGTAATAATGTAATCTTGCGTTCGGTCAGCCGTTTTGGGGCAGGGATGGTGTCCGCGATTTTGGTCGGTGTGTTTGTGTTGGGAATGGCTTTGATATTCCGTGATTCTGTTGTGCAGGCTTTAAGTCCACGACCAAATGTGACAGAATTAGACCCTGAATTGGTGGCGGAATATAAACGTCAGATAGAAGAAAGTAATAAAAAGTTGGATGAACAATTCCAAATTGAAAAGGAATTACCACCAGAACCAATTGTTATGCCGTATGAGTTATTGCCAGATGTGATGGCGCGTGCAGAGTTGTGCTATCAGGCGATTGGTTTTGTTATGCAGCCAATTGCAGGTTGGAATCAGGTATATGCAACGTGTGGTGAAACGCATGTTGTGGCAGAATTTGTTCGCAGTTTTGGTACAATTGGTGAATTTTATAATGTGGCGACTGCGTTGATGCCGGGTGCTTTTGTGACCGAAGTTGATGAAGATACAATTCGTGTGCGTGCAACTTTGCCAGAATTAGCGGTGTTTTCATCCCAGGACGAACGTGACCCAGATACAGTTGTGCGTGATATTACAACCGCATTTCAAGGAATTGATACAAATGTTGAAACAATGGTTGTTGTAGATACTTTAACAAACGGTGTGGATACGGCGTCTGTTAATGTGGTGGAAATTGGCGCGGAATCAAAATTGGTGCCGATGCAGTTTATGAAAATATTTGATGAATTTGGCGGCGTATATATGATGCAGGCATCATGGGATGTGCGTTCGCGTTCTTGGAACTATGAGGTGATTGTCTATGCAAAATAAGAAAATGTTTTTATTGGGGTTGATTTTCTGTGGTGCGGTTTCAAGCGCGTTTGCCGCAGTAGATGTGGTCGAGGAAGTAGATGTTGATATGGAGGAAGTATCAGCAGATGCCGTTGCAAGTTATGATGTGGCGGGTTCGCTGTTTCAACAAATTACAGATTTGGAACAAGAAAAAGTTCTGATGCAGTTGGAAAAAGAACGCGCACAATTGGATTTGGAATTAGACAGATTGGCGGCTGAAAAAATCAAATTACATATGGAAATTGATACGCTGTCGGGACGTGCAGAACAACAACAGCAGGAAATTGAAACACAAAAAGCAAAGTTAGAAGCCGAAGCCGCGCGTATCGAACGTGAAAAGGAATCTTGGTTGGCGGATTTTGAAGAACAAAAAACTGCCAAGGCAACAGCGGTTCTGAAAACAGAAGAAGAAGCACCTGAAATCGATATTACAAAAAAATATCGTTTGGTGAATGTTGTTGGGGCGGGGGCTCAATTGCAGGCAACGGTCGAAGATTTGAATACAGGTCAATCAAAACGTATAAGTGTTGGTAAGTTGTTAGATGGGTTAACAGTTAAATCTATATCTTTGTACGATGGTGTAGTGTTTGTGGACAAAGATGGTGCAACACAGAATCTGAATGTTAGCAGCGGGAAATAATAAATATGCAAAATAAAGCAAGTGATTTTGATAATATCGAATTTCAAAATATGCCATCAATTCCGGCAGGGTTGGAAAGTGCCGAGTCTAAAGATATTATTGATTATTTGTTTTCAAATGGTAATCGGTTGTTGACTGCAACCGGGGCAATGTTTGAATTGCCACATGATACACAAAATCTGATTGCGTATTTTACCGGTGGTGAAATTATTATATCGCGTACACATCGTTATGATGGTCGTGTGCTGGCGTTCTTGGAATTGCTGAAAAAACGTAATCGCAAAATGCGTGAACCGTTTTATTCAGATTTGGGATTGATTTCTCATATTTATAAATCGCATGAAAATCATCTGGGGGGGATAGGACGAATCCGTGGTGACTTTGATAACCAGATGCAGAAGGACTTTGTTGATATTATTGCCAAGGCCGCTTCGCAAAAGGTATCAGATGTTCATGTCGAAGTCGCAGACCAGACTACAATATATTTTAGAATAGATGGCAGTATGCAGCCTGTTATGGAATATAATTCCCAATGGGGGGAATCGTTCCTGCGTGCGGCATTTGCATCGGCAGATATTTCAAATGCGAACTATGCGGTTAATGAATATCAATCTGCGCAAAAAGATGGGCGTACACCATTGCGCGGGACTAAGGATTTGTATCTGCCGTCGGGTGTGCTGGGTGTGCGTATGCAGTTTAATCCAATCGCGTTTGGTACACGATATGCGGTTATGCGATTGCTGTATGATAACCCGTCCGAAGGTATTAAAACCGAGCAAGAATTTGGACAGTATGAACAACGTCTGTTGGCGCGTATGCGTTCGTTCCCAACAGGATTGGTAATTGTAGCAGGACCAACCAGTTCTGGTAAATCAACGACGTTGGTGCGCAATATGTCGCTGATGCTGAAAGAACGCAACTATGAAATCAATATGATTACGGTGGAAAATCCTGTTGAACAAAAGATTTTTGGCGCGCGACAGATGCCGGTTGTTAATGCAACAAATGAAGAACAACGTGAAGAAAAATATGTCGAGGCATTGGCTGCGGCGTTGCGTAGTGACCCGGATACGTTGATGGTGGGGGAAATTCGTACGTTGGCGGCGGCAGAATTGACGGTGCGTGGTGCGTTGTCTGGACATAATGTTTGGACGACTTTGCATGCGAATTCCGCAATGGCGGCGTTGACACGATTGTTGGATTTGGGGGTTGAATCTTTTAAACTAAAAGATGAAACATTGATGCGTGGATTGGTGTCTATGCGTCTGTTTAAAAAAGTTTGTCCGCATTGTCGTGAACCATTGGCAAATCATCCGGAACGTGGTGCGTACAGACGTGTTATGGATTCTTATGGCGAGGTTGGCTTGCGTCAGGTATATCAACGTGGTACAGGATGTCCGCATTGTAACGGTACAGGTAATGTTGGACGTGTTAAAGCCGGTGAAATTATTATTACAAACAGTGAATTTTTACGTCTGGCATTGTCTGGTAATGCAGATGGCGCGGTGCGCTATTGGTTAGAAGAGATGGACGGGCGCACATTAAAAGAAGCCGCTGTGTCGCTGATGTTGCAGGGGATTATTAGTGTTGATGAATTAGAACGCTGGGTTGGACAATTAGACCAGCTGGGGGCATATTGATATGAATAAACTGGAATTATTATATGCCAAGTTAATGTTCCGAATGAATACGGAAAAACGTATGTCAATTTGCCGTAAGTTGGCATCGCTGTTGCGTAATGATTTTACATTGGTTGATGCGCTGGAACGGTTGGAAAGTATTGAATCACAAGGGGGAGCAAAACCGCGTGAACCATTTGCGATTGTTATGCGTGAATGGCAGAAAAATTTGGAACGTGGTATGACTTTTTCCGAGGCAACGCGTGGTTGGGTGCCTGAGAATGAAACGTTGTTGGTGACAAGTGGTAATCTGTCTAATTTGGTGGTCGCACTTGAAAACGTGGGACGCGTTGTTGATGGTACACAACGTATTCGTCGCGCGATGATGTCTGCGATTGGTTATCCGTTGTTTTTGTTGGCGCTGACGTTCGGTATTATCATTATGGTTGGTGTGTATTTGGTGCCACCATTGGCACAAATCGCAGGTAATGATGTTGTGTGGCGCGGGACAGCAAAATCTTTGGTATGGTTGTCTGATATTTCAATTCAGTATTGGTATGTCTTTATGATGGTTTTTGCGTCGACGATTGCCGTTGTGTGGGTCAGTCTTGCTAATTGGGCGGGGCGGTTGCGTGCGATGTTTGATAAATTGCCACCGTGGAGTGTCTATAAAATTCAGGTGTCCGTTGGTTGGCTGATGAGTTTGGGCGCAATGGTTAGCGCAGGAGTTGCCATTCCAGATGCAATGCGTATGTTGGCGGATAGTTCGAACAGGTATTTGAAAAGTATTTTGGAACGTGCATTAAAATATATCGCAAATGGTGAAAACTTGGGGCGGGCATTGGCGCACACGGGACGTGATTTTCCAGATTCTGAAATTATTGGGGATTTGACAATTTATGCCGATATGAATGGGTTTGATGAAAACTTGAATCAGGTGGCAAATGATTATCTGAATGAATCTGTGCGCAAGATGGAAAAGGTTTCAAATACGTTAAACAGTTTGGGAATTTTATTGGTGTCCGCCATAATTGCGTGGGTCGTGTTGGGGACATTCCAGATGCAGGACCAGATTACATCCGCACTATCGTAAAAATTAAATATAATAATTCATCTACGAGCGGGGGCGACAACTCATGTAACTTCTGTACACTACGTTGTCGCCCCTATCTCGTATCTAAATCATTCTATTTAATTTTTCCACCGCAAGGGGTTGCGGGTTTGAGCGCACCTATACCATTATCTTTATTTTTTTGCCCCGTTGCTAGGAGTATGTATTGGTCTTTTACACCATAAATGGCAGGTTTTCCAATGTGCCTTCGGCAACGCGTACGTTCACGTCAATCATCATAAAGACGGAATCTGGTGTGCGCTGGGCATGGTCTGCGAAAATGGACGAGTCTAGCAAGTGACTGGTGTTAACAGACAGTTTTGTAATCAAATGATCGTCGTCCAGAAGTGTATAAATTGGACCGATGTCGCGTGGCGTGTTTGCCCCGATTTCATGTTCGTTCTGGGGACAACGCAGACCGTCCATAATTGTTTTTACACGGTTGTCGATATCAGAACGTGGTACACCAACGATTTCTGGGTGCAACATTTGGATGTCCAGTTCGGCAATCAGTTTCAAATTTGGTGTGATGATTGGGTTCCAATCAATCCCGCCAACGTGGCGTGTGGTAATTGGACTTTTAGTTGGGTTCGGTACCATGTATTGTGTCAGGTTGTTCCATGGACTGTGTTCAACCAGTTTTTTTAACTGAGGGTGAAACTGCATACGGATGTCAGCAATATGCTGGGCGCGCTTTTTGGGGTTAATCAAAATGTCGCCAAAGTATAGTAATTTGAATTTCATGTTATTTACCTTTTTGTTCCAGGATTTCTTTAATTTTTGGTATTGCCAATGGGTGTAATTGCAAACGTTTCGGGTTAGTCAGGGCGACATGCTTGGTTCGGTCCACCATAACCATTGGTCTGGGTGTGTTGCCGACCATAATAACAGTTCCCTTTTTGTATTCGTGCAACAAAACACTATATATTTCTTCGGCGGGTTTGTTCAATTTTTCAACCAGTTGAATCGCGTTCATAAAATCTGATTTTTTGAAAGATGTTGTTGAATTTGTAGCCATTGTTTTTATCCCCTTTTTTCTTGATAATTATACCAGAAATTGCTATGTTTTACACAGAAAAAAGAAAGGAATGTTATATGGCAGTTAATAATGAATATACTGGTGATTCGATTAAGGTTCTGAAAGGATTAGAGGCCGTTAAAAAACGCCCGGGTATGTACATCGGTGACGTGGGCGAAGGTGGTAATGGTCTGCACCATATGATTTACGAAGTTGTGAACAATTCTATTGACGAAGCAATGGCGGGTTATGCAGATACAGTCTATGTTTCGTTGAATGCAGATGGGTCTGCCACAATTCGCGATAATGGGCGTGGTATGCCGTTTGATATCAACCATGATACAGGTCGCAGTGCGCTGGAACTGATTATGTGCGAACTGCACGCGGGTGGTAAATTTGATAACGAAGGTAGCGGTGCGTACAAGGTGTCTGGTGGTTTGCACGGTGTGGGCGTGTCGGTGGTGAATGCGCTGTCTACATGGTTAGAAGTAAGGGTTTGGCGCGGTGATAAAGAAGCATTTATGTCTTTTGCCGACGGTGTGCCAACATGTGATTTGAAAATCAGCGAAAATAAATCTGGTATCGAACACGGGACCGAAGTGACATTCAAACCTTCGCCCGACACATTCACAGGTACAGAATTTAGTTTCGATACAATGGAAACGTGGTTGCGAGAACAGTCTTATTTGAATGCGAATGTTAAAATCATTCTGGAAGATTTGCGTGGCGCAGAAAAGAAAGAACGCGAATTCCATTCTGTTGATGGATTAAAGGGTTTTGCAACTTATTTGGATAAATCAAAAGAATTGCTGAACAAAGACCCAATTCAGATGATTAAGCAGGTTGAAGATACCTATATCGAAATTGTTCTGCAATGGACGACTGCGTATACGGAAACTTCGTTGTGTTTTACCAACAATATTCCGAACCGTGATGGTGGAACGCATTTGGCGGGATTTCGTGCGGGTTTGACACGCGCAATCAACAAATATATTGCCGAAAAGGGAACTAAGAAAGATATCAATCTGTCGGGTGAAGATTTCCGCGAAGGTTTGACCAGTATCGTTAGTGTTAAAATCCCGGATCCAAAGTTTGGTTCCCAGACCAAGGATAAATTGGTGTCCAGTGAAGTGCGCCCAATTGTTGAAGGTACTGTGTCGGAATTGTTGTATGAATTCTTGGATGAAAACCCAGCAATTGCAAAGACAATTATTGATAAAATTATCGAAGCGGCAACCGCGCGTGAGGCTGCACGCAAGGCGCGTGAATTATCTCGTAAAAAGACGGGGCCAGAATTGGGTGGATTGCCTGGTAAATTGGCGGGATGTTCAGAACGTGACCCAGCAAAGTGCGAATTGTTTATTGTTGAGGGGGATTCGGCGGGTGGTACTGCAAAACAGGGGCGCGACCGCAAGACCCAGGCTATTTTGCCGTTGCGTGGTAAGATTTTGAATGTTGAACGTGTGCGCTTTGACAAGATGTTGGGGTCGGATACGATTGGCGCATTGATTACAACAATGGGTGCGGGTATCGGTAAAGATGATTTTGATATCGAAAAAATGCGCTATCACAAAGTTATCATCATGACCGACGCGGACGTTGACGGTCAACATATTCAGACGTTGTTGATGACGTTCTTTTACCGTCATATGCCACAGGCAATTGAACGCGGATATATCTATGTGGCAAAGCCACCACTTTATGGTGTGACGCGTGGAAAACAGCAGATTTATCTGCAGAATCAACGCGAAATGGATGATTATCTGATGGAACAGTTGGCAACAGACGGTATGATTGAAACGTCTGCGGGCATCCAAGTATCAGGGGCAGATTTGAAACGTCTGTTGGGATTGGTGTTGGATATGCGTAATATCCTGCAACCATTGAACCATATTATGCCGTTGCGCTTTGTTGAGGCGTTGGCACTGAATGGTGCGTTTGAAAATGAAAGCGCAGATGTGTTTGAAAATGTTCAGCGTATGCTGGATGCCCAGGAACTGGAATTTGAACGTGGATGGAAAGTGTCCGCAAATGAACATGGTATAGAAATTACCAGAACATTGCGCAGCGTTCGTGAAACCTATGTTTTGCCACGAGAAAAAATGAATGGTATGGAAATTCGTGCGTGGCATAAAATGGATGGGCGTGCGGAACTGATGGAAACATTCAGTAAACCAACCGTGCTGCGCGTTAAGTCGAAAAATCAGAAAATCTGGGGCGCGTTAAACTTGCTGGAAACTGCGTTTGAATATGCCAAGACCGGTCTGAAAATCCAACGATACAAGGGTTTGGGTGAAATGAACGCAGAACAGTTGTGGGAAACTACGATGGACCCAAATCATCGTTCGCTGTTCCAGGTTAAAATCGATGATGCAGCCAAGGCAGATGAAGTCGTGTCTATGTTAATGGGTGATGTGGTTGAACCGCGTCGAGACTTTATCGTGGAAAATGCGCTGGAAGCAAATCTGGACGTTTAATTTGGTGGCGCGGGAAACCGCGCCTTGATTTTATAGGTGTTTATTATGGCAAAGAAAGAAGATTTAATCGCAGAAATGCATAGGTTGGAATCTGAAATCGAATCGTATGGTACGGCGGTGGCAGATTCGCAAATTTGGCATAAAAAGGCCAGAATCGAACAAATAAAAAAACAATTAGCCGAATTAGATTCGCCTGCAAATAAATTTAATGCGGGAACTGAAAAATTAAATGATATGATGTCGGAACAACAGCCTCAATTAACGCCAGAACAGATTGCTTCGTATGCGGGTGGACGTGGATAATGGATTTTTCAAAAGAATGGTTTTTTGCGTTGGATGCACAATTGCGTGCGCGTGGGCTGGATAGCGATGCGCAATCTTTTGATGAAATTTTGCAGAACTTGAAACAACGTAAAGTTTATGATGCAGAAGATTTCGCGGCGCATTGTATTTATGTGGTTTTGGCAGGTGGTTTTTCACAGCAAACAGCAAAAAAAATTCATGAAAAAATTATGAATCAGGTGCGCGTGTCGGGTGCGCATTTTGATTCTTTGATTCAAATCTTTAATAACAAAAATAAAATAAATGCAATTTGTAAAATATGGAACAATCGTAATTGTTTGCGTGACGCGTACTATGAATTAAAAACATTGGATGATAGATTAAAGTATCTGCAAAAATTACCGCATGTGGGAAAAATTACCGCAAATCATTTGGCACGAAATCTGGGTGAAGATATTGTGAAGTATGATGTATGGATTCAGCGGTTGGGGTGTGCGTTTGTGGGTAAAAAACGGCCAATTGATAATGGAAATTTGTGTTCAGAAATAAAATCTGCCTGTGATGAAATGTTTGCACATTTGGTGCGTGAAACAGGATTGCCACGCGGGTATATTGATGTGGTTTTGTGGAAATCTTTACAGCAAAAATTAATTTCTGTGGATGCCTGCTTGTACAAACCACCGGTCGTGTAGCGAGTAGTACACTTCCTTTGGTTTGTGCGGCGCAATCATCGCACAGAA
>JBKSMY010000045.1:0-6285 GCA_046882065.1 Alphaproteobacteria bacterium
GTGATAAATCTGCGTGTATCCTCGTACTTATTCGAACTGCGCTGATGCTTGTTCTTATATACTCGGATTCCCTCGGTTTGGCGCGAAAAGCGCCCAACCTGTGGGGCATTCGTGACGATTTCGCTGCACGATGTTTGCAAAATCTACTCATTGTCGCCCCGACCAGAATTTCAAAACCGGGCTTTGTGGGGGGGGTCTTTTGTATCCCAATATTTTCACGAGTTCGAATGTTTTATTTTTTGAAAGTGCTGTTTTTCGCTATGGTTCGAACTATTTATATTATTTTTCATGAATATTATAAAACATTTTTATTAGTTTTATTACATTGTTATCCATATATTTTCGCGCATTTTGTATTATATCCATTGGAATTTTAAATCTCAATTCTGCCAACCCGCCTGCCATACATGCCAAAGTATCGCTGTCACCACCCAAGGACACAGCGTTTCGCAAAGCATCTTCATAAGAACATGCATCTAGTGCACAAATAATTGCCTGAGGGACAGAATTTTTACATTGCACATAAAAACGATTATATAATGGTCTGATTTCATCCAAACTTTGATGTACATTATATTGATATTTATCACTTATGGTTTCTTTTATTTGGTCTATAGGAATTAAATTTTGAATCATAAAACCTGTTTCAAGATAAGCATGAACTGCATTTAAACTTTCCGGATGATTATGTGTGATTTTTGTAATCTCGTCCGCTTTTTTAAATAAACATTGTTGATCGTGGTTTATATGCAAAAGCGGACTTATACGCATAATACAACCATTAGAACTAGAATTTATAGAAACACCAGTATTAACCCATTGCAAAAAACCTTTACCAAAAGCACCTATTTCACCATTTTCGTAGGTACGATTTTGATATTTCAAAGCCCATTTACGCAATGTTTCTTCGATTGATAGTTTTGATATTAAATGTTCAGCAACCGCACAAGTCAAAATAGTATCATCTGTAAAACAGCAAGATTCATCAAACAATGAAAAATCCTTAGTTTTAATGTTATGAAATTCAAAACGAGACCCGACTATATCGCCAATAATAGAACCAAGCATTTTGGAACTCCTGAAACTTACATGACTATTATATACATATTATGAAAAAGTTAAGAAAAAATTATCTATCTCTCTCCCAATCTGTATAATCTCAGTTCGCAAACCGTCATCCCAGCACGACCAGAGATAAATAAAAATGTCGCATTTTATGCGACTTTTTTATTTCTGTGTTTTAGGTGTTCAGCAGACCGTTTGTTTTATTTAAATGATTCAGCAGCGGTGCGGGCAAGTGTGTCAACGCGTTCATTCATTTCGTCGCCGTTGTGGCCGCGTACCCAAAACCAATGTATCTTTTTAACGGATGCCAATTCATCCAGTTTTTGCCACAGGTCTTGATTCTTTACCGGCTTTTTTGTTGATGTGCGCCAATTGTTTTTCTTCCAACTTTTAAGCCAGGATTGCATTCCGTTTTTTACATACTGGCTGTCGGTGTGGATTTCCAATTCGTCATGTTTGCGCGCCGCCGTCAGGGCGCAGATGACCGCCATTAGTTCCATGCGATTATTTGTTGTGTTTTGTTCGCCACCGCTGCGTTCTGCGGTGTTTTTCCCGTCTGTTGCAACAAAACCCCAACCACCAGGTCCAGGGTTGCCTAGACAAGATCCGTCTGTCCAAATTTTTAGCATTTTTATATGTGTCCTTTTTATGATATAATATCATACATGACTTATAATTCCAAAGATTTAAAAGAAATGGCAAATGCAGTACGCGCGTGGGCGTTGCATGCAGTTCGTACTGCGGGCAGCGGGCATGTTGGAATTGTGCTGGGGGCGGCGGATATTATTACCGTGGTTTACGCGAATTTTCTGCGTCGTGGGCGCGATAGGTTTGTTATGTCGGCAGGACATGGCAGCGCGCTGTTATATTCTGTGTTAAAACTGGCGGGGTATAATGTGGGCGATATGGCGAATTTTCGTAAAATAGGTGGTTTGCCGGGTCATCCTGAATATGGAATTGATGGTGTTGATGCGACAACAGGGCCCTTGGGGCAGGGGGTTGGAAATGCTGTTGGTATGGCAATGGCGGAAAAAATAAATAAAACCGATTCGCGTGTGTATTGTCTGTGTTCTGATGGTGATTTAATGGAAGGTGTTGTCCAGGAAGCAATCGCTTTTGCAGGGCGCTATAAATTAAATAATCTGGTTTTGTTGTGGGATGATAATGGTGTCAGTATTGATGGTGTTGCCCAGACTGATATAGATGTGCCGGCGCGTATGGTGGCGGCTGGGTGGCATGCGGTTTGTGTTGATGGACATGATGTCACGCGTTTAAACCGGGCGTTGGAAAATGCGAAAAAATCAGATTTGCCGGTGTTTGTACAATGTAAAACCGAAATAGGGCGCGGGGCGTCTGTTGCAGGAACGAACAAAGCGCACGGGTTTGGTGTGTCTGATTCGGAATTGATGCAATTGGTTCAGAAGTTTTTGTCGCCCTGTGGTGATAATTTATGGCGAAATGTTGCGATGGAACAGGTGCCGGTTGTTGGTGGTGATATGGGTTGTGATTTGCCACATGCGGTTTTGCCGCCGTTGCCGGATAAAATTTCAACGCGTGAATTGTCGGGAATGTATTTAAATGCCTTGTTGCAGGCGGGCGCGGATATTGTTGGGGGCAGTGCCGACCTGGGGGGCAGTACGAATGTGCGTGTGTCTGCATCGCGTGATATTGCGTCAAATGATTTTAGCGGTAATTACATAAACTTTGGCGTACGCGAAGGTGCTATGGCGGCGATATTGAATGGTATGGCGTTGTCTGGGCTGCGTGTGTTCGGTTCGACGTTCTTGGTGTTTAGTGATTATATGCGTCCTGCGATGCGACTTAGTGCGCTGATGGGGGTGCCGGTTGTTTATGTCTTGACGCATGATAGCGTGGCAGTTGGCGAAGATGGGCCGACGCATCAGCCGGTTGAACAATTGCCTTCGTTGCGTTTGATGCCAAATATGAATGTTTTTCGTCCGTGTAATGGGGCAGAGGTTATATATGCATGGCGACGTGCGTTGAAGGAAAAAGACACGCCGTCTTGTGTTGTTCTGTCGCGTCAGAAAATAAAACAGATTGCAACACCGTTGGGTGCGGATTTGTCGTGCGGTGCATATATAATACGTCCGGCATCGTCAGCGCGTGTGCGTGCGACAATTTTGGCCACCGGGGCAGAAGTGCCGTTGGCAATCGCTGTTGCAGAACGGTTGGGCGCGGGTGTCCAGGTTGTGTCTGTGCTGTCTGTGTCTGATTTTCGTGCGCAAAAACCAGAATATAAACAGCAAATGTTGCGCGGTTTTGTTGTCGCAATAGAGGCAGCAGCGTCTGCGCCGTGGTTTGAGTTTGCTGATGCCGTTGTTGGAATTGACCGCTTTGGGATGTCGGGCGATGGTGGCACGGTTTATTCGGAACTTGGGTTCAATGTGGATGCGATTGTGCGTGATATTTCGGACAAGATTAAGTAAATGGCGGACTATGTTTTTACGTTATCGTCGGGTGAAGAAATTCCAGTTGTAATCACAACGCGTCGTGGTTTGCGCAATATTACATTGCGACCAAAAATAAATCCGAAACGCGAGATTCATATATCTAAGCCGTGGTTGGTGTCGGAAAATGCGGCGATTAAATTTCTGGTGTCTAAGCAAAAATGGGTTGAATGTACGTTTCAAAAATGTCCGGCTAAGGTTGTGTTAAAGCCGGGGGATGTAATAGAATTTTTAGGGCGGCGCGTTGAGTTGCGGCATGATGCAACAATGCGTTCAAATAAATTGGTTGGGGATGTTTTGTGTGTCGGTGGTGACAAGGACATGTTTGAACGTCGTGTTCGCGATTTTATTAAGGCTGAATTGTTGGTTGAGGTGAAAAATATTATACATACAGTTCCGCGTGAATTTTGGCCAAAGCGTATTGCGTTGCGTGATACAACCAGTCGCTGGGGTAGTTGTTCGTCAACGGGAACAATGTCTTTTTCGTGGCGGTTGGCATTTGCACCGGTGGATGTTATGCGGTATGTGGTTATGCACGAATTGGCGCATGTGAAACACATGAATCATTCGGCGGATTTTTGGGCGACTGTGCGTGAATTGTATGGCTTTGGTGTTGAACGTGCTAAGCGTTGGCTGGCGCAAAATGGCGGGCAGTTGCACCGGTGGTTTTAAAGTATGACATTTGCCAAACCTGGGTGCGAAAGTCAAGCCACGGGATGACAATTTTTTTGCGGGGTAGTGGATACCTGTCGGCTTAGGCATGACGGTGGGTAATGGTTTTTTTGGCTTTTTCCTTGTTTTTAGTGTTTGTATAATTTCTTTTTGTGTTGTATAATTAGGGTGTTGTGGTGGGTTGCCACAATGGGGTGTCGTTACCCGATTTTCAGGTGTTCGCATCATGTTGATGTGGACATAAATCTCCGACCAAAATGGGTTGGAGGTCGCTTGAATATGTTGAATAAAGCGAACAATTTCCTGAAAGTTGTAACGAACCTCCAACCGCCTTGAATTTATTTTGGGCGGGTTTTGTTTATGGTGGGGGAAATGAAAAGGATATTTTGTTTGTTGTGTTTGTTGACTTGTGTTGGGGCATCTCATGCCGCAACCATGTGTGTGCCAGATCTAAGCACGTGCGAGAGTTGTACGGATGGAACTTATAGCGGGTATACTTGGTCTGCAAATTGTTGTGGTATACCTGTTTCTGGGGTGGCCTTGCCTTATATGCTAGCAGCTGCTGTTAGTCTGACTGTTTCGCTTGATGACGCTGAAGCTGCTGCAGAAATGATTGGCGGCTCTAATGTGGCGGCATTATGTGTTATGTTGAAACCTGTTGTGGCCAGTAATGGATTTGTAGGGAACTGTATTGGGTATCCTCCTACATCATTAAAGGCAGCGGAAGAGTGTGCAAGATATTTTATACCAAAATGTGTTTTCTCTCAGTGTACTAGTCCTTATGTTCGTACTTGTGGTTCTGGGGGGGGTGGTAATTAATGATAAAAGTAATTTTGTTGTTGTTTTTTATCTTGCCATTTGTTGCGTTTGCGCAATCGTGCCCGACGGGGATGGTTGCGGTGGAATATGACGATTATATGGTGGCGGATGCCGGGCTGTGTCCCGCGGGGTATGTTGCGCATGATGTTACGGATGCGTGTTCGGGTGCGGCGACGGGCGCGTGTTGGCTGATTGAGCAAATCCGCGCGCGGTGCGGTGCGGGCGTGACCCAGATTAAGACAAACAGCGGTGTGGTTGTGCCACTTTATTCAGGTCGTGTCACCACACCATCGTTTTGTGTGCGGCATAATGATACGGTGTGCTATGCCGATATGGTGCTGGGGCGCGCCAGTGGGACGGTTAATGTAGAATATGGTGATGCGGTTTATCATCTGGAATAAAATGTGAAAAGGTACCTGTTGTTTGTTCGGTTGTATTGCGTTATTATATGTATGTCTTTCCGGGGCGCAAAACGCAACATGTCACAGATGTTTTAAGGTAAGAAAATCTTTTCTTTCGTCATTTGTGTGTGGGTGTGATGCGTCCCGCCCTTTTTTGTGTCTTTGTGCTTGAAAAAACAAAAAAATGTCCTAAGATTAAAGGGTAATGATAGATAAAAACGTATTCTTTGTCGTTTGTCATCACGCCCATGTGGGCGAGTATTAGCATATTGTCTTTTTATATGATATAATGTGTGCATGTTGTGCATGAAGTTTTTCCATTAAAACAATAGGAATAAAAAATGGATTTAAAACCAACAAAACCGTTATCGGGTTTTATAGAATTATTACCAACACAACAACGCTGTTTTGATTTTTGCGCAGCGCGTATGTTAGATGTGTTGAAAAAATCGGGATTTAATATGCTGGACTTGCCGGCGATTGAACGTGCCGAGGTTTTGACAGATAAAGATAACTGGGATGAAATCGAAACCCAGATGTTCTTGTTTCAAAAGGGCGACACGAAAATGGGGTTGCGCTATGACGGGACAGTTGGGTTGTCGCGATATGTGGCCGGACATCTGAATGATTTGGTGTTTCCGTTCCGTGCAAGTCAGTTTTCTAAACGCTATCGCGGGGAACGTGCCCAGCGTGGTCGTTATCGTGAATTTTATCAGATGGACATGGATATAATGGGGGTTAATTCGTTGTCTACGAATTATGATGCAGAAATTATTTCTGTGATTCAACGTACATGGAATTCTGTGTCGGAATTTATTGGTGAAAATGCAGTTCGTGTCGGTTCACGTCCGTTCTGGGAA